>NZ_JBFSUV010000013.1:0-96133 GCF_041467515.1 Vibrio sp. 10N.247.311.12 | reverse complement strand
ACTGAGCCCGTAGAGGACTTTCACCTCCTAGATCAACGCCATGCTCGGCGCACCAAAAAAGAAGAGAGAAGTTTCCCTCTCTCTTCGTTAACTATTATAGAAAGCTTGTACCGTGTCCCATTGGCGATGTACCAAAGTATGACGCTAAGCTTTGACCGATATCAGCAAATGTATCGCGACGGCCTAAAGAACCGGCTGGAACCTTCTGACCGTAAACAATCACAGGGATGTGCTCACGAGTATGGTCTGTACCTGGCCATGTCGGATCACAACCGTGGTCAGCCGTTAGGATAAGCACATCATCTTCTTTCATCATATCGATGATTTCATTGATGCGACCATCGAAGTACTCAAGTGCCGCTGCGTAACCAGCAACATCACGGCGGTGGCCGTAAGCTGAGTCAAAATCAACGAAGTTAGTGAACACGATAGTGTTGTCGCCCGCTTCATTGATCGCATCTTTGGTTGCTTCAAATAGCGCAGGGATACCTGTTGCTTTGGTTTTCTGAGTGATGCCACAACCCGCGTAGATATCAGAGATCTTACCGATTGAGTGAACGTTACCGCCCTTCTCATCAACCAACTTCTGAAGAATGGTAGCTGCAGGTGGCTCAACAGAAAGGTCACGACGGTTACCAGTACGTTCGAATTGACCTTTACCTGGGCCAATGAACGGACGAGCGATAACACGACCAATGTTGTAATCTTCTAGCTCTTCACGAGCAATCTGACAAAGATCTAATAGGTTTTGCAGGCCGAATGTCTCTTCGTGACAAGCGATCTGGAAAACAGAGTCTGCAGAAGTATAGAAGATTGGCAGACCAGTCTTCATGTGCTCTTCACCTAGGTTATCTAGGATTTCCGTACCAGATGAGTGGCAGTTACCCAAGAAACCAGACAGGCCTGCACGCTCAAGGATGCGGTCAGTCAGTTCTTTTGGGAAGCTGTTCTCTTTGTCGGTGAAGTAGCCCCAGTCAAACAGTACAGGAACACCTGCGATTTCCCAGTGACCTGATGGCGTGTCTTTACCAGAAGACAGCTCAGCAGCGTGACCGTAAGCGCCAATGATCTCAGCGTCTGCATCCATACCAGGAGCAAAACGACCCGTAGACTCTTTGTGAGCCATCGCTAGACCTAGCTTAGACAGGTTTGGCAGTGCCAGTGAACCTTTACGATCTGCATTGTCTGCAAGACCTTGGTCACAATGATCTGCGATGTGGCCCATAGTGTCAGACCCTACATCACCAAATTTGTCTGCATCCGCTGTTTCACCGATACCGAATGAATCTAAAACTAAAATAAATGCTCTTTTCATTTTCTTCACCAACTTATTGCTCTTTGCACCAGAACTCTGTTTATCGGTATACGCGAGGTATACCGATACCTGTTATTTACACGTCTTCAGAACGAATCTGACGGTAAACGTCTGGCGTTGCTGTATATTCTCCGCCCACAGTGATTGCATTTTGTAATGCTGTTGCAGCTTCTTGCCACTGTTGTTCGTTGCGAGCATGAATCATTGCTAATGGCTTATCTTCACTTGCTACTTCACCTAGGCGAATGAAGTGATCAAAACCGACGGCGTAATCAATGCTGTCAGTTGCTACGCGACGACCACCGCCCATACCAACCACAGCCATACCAATTGCACGAGTATCCATTGCTGATACCACACCGCTTTCTAGCGCGTACACTGGCTTAATAATGTCTGCTTTTTCTAGGTAGTTATCGTAGTTCGTTACGAAATCAGCTGGACCACCAAGACCCGCTACCATCTTACCAAAGCACTCTGCTGCTTTACCGTTATCCAGTACTGCCATCAGTTTTTCGCGCGCTTCGTCTGAATCTTTAGCTAGGTTACCCAGCACCAACATTTCAGCACACGATGCTAGCGTGATCTCTAACAAGCGTGGATTACGGTATTCGCCTGTTAAGAATTGAACCGCTTCACGAACTTCTACTGCGTTACCCGCTGAAGAAGCCAGTACTTGGTTCATGTCCGTTAGGATTGCTGTTGTTTTCGTACCCGCACCGTTTGCTACTGCAACGATAGACTTCGCTAGCTCTTCAGATGCTTCATAAGTCGGCATGAATGCGCCTGAACCTACTTTTACGTCCATAACTAGAGAATCAAGGCCAGCGGCCAGTTTCTTAGATAGGATTGAAGCCGTGATTAGCGAGATATTATCGACTGTTGCTGTGATATCGCGAGTCGCGTAAACACGCTTATCAGCAGGTGCTAGATCGCCTGTTTGACCGATGATCGCTACACCAGCATCTTTCGTTACTGCACCGAACACATCATTGGTTGGTGTAATGTTGTAGCCAGGGATAGATTCAAGCTTGTCTAGCGTACCGCCAGTGTGGCCTAAACCACGACCAGAGATCATTGGAACGAAACCGCCACATGCTGCCACCATAGGGCCAAGCATCAGAGAAGTTACGTCACCAACACCACCAGTAGAGTGTTTATCAACGATTGGGCCATCAAAGTTCATGTGGCTCCAGTCAATCACCATGCCTGAGTCACGCATTGCACACGTTAGTGCGATACGCTCTGGCATTGTCATTTCATTAAAGAAGATAGCCATTGCGAATGCTGCAATTTGGCCTTCAGAAACCGTGTTCTTAGCTACGCCTTGAATGAAGAAGTTAATCTCTTCAGCTGTTAGGACTTCACCGTCACGTTTTCTGCGAATAATTTCTTGAGGTAGATACATTAGTGCCTCCCAAACTCTAGTGAGTATGGTGTGTAGGGAAAGAGGTAATGTGGAGTGACTTAACGCCACTCCATCAAACAGACTAAATCTTGTTACACCCGATTGGGATATTAGTATGCTGCTGGATCAGCAGTCTGGTCTGTCACTTCTAATGTATTAAGAAGGTTAGTTAGTAGGCTTGAAGCACCAAAACGGTAGTGCATGTTGTCTGCCCACTCAGCGCCTAATAGCTCATCAGCCATTGCTAGGTATAGTGCTGCATCTTCAGCAGTACGTACGCCACCAGCTGGTTTGAAACCAACTGTTTTAGCAACGCCCATGTCACGAATAACTTCAAGCATCATGCGCGCGTACTCTGGAGTCGCGTTTACTGGCACTTTACCTGTTGAAGTTTTGATGAAGTCTGCACCTGCTTCGATACAGATTTGAGAAGCTTTCTTGATCAGTGCTTCTTCTTTCAGTTCACCTGTTTCGATGATCACTTTAAGCGTGATGTCACCACAAGCTGCTTTACACTGTTTAACTAGCTCAAAGCCAACTTCTTCGTTGCCAGCAATAAGAGCACGGTATGGGAATACTACGTCAACTTCGTCTGCGCCGTACGCTACCGCTGCTTTTGTTTCTGCAACAGCAATTTCGATGTCGTCATTACCATGAGGGAAGTTAGTTACAGTCGCAATGCGTACTTCTGGAGTACCTTGCTCACGCAACGCTTTCTTAGCTGCTGGGATAAAGCGAGGGTAAATACAGATTGCAGCGGTGTTGCCTACTGCAGTCTTCGCGTCATGACAAAGCGCCACTACTTTTTCTGTAGTGTCATCGTCATTTAGCGTAGTTAGGTCCATAAGTTTAAGTGCACGTAGAGCTGCTGCTTTTAAATCGCTCATTTCTATCTCCGATCAATATATTCAAATAGTTAACTACTTCGCCCTCCATCCAGTATAGATGGATATTTTAGTAATGCTCAGTAGCCACAAATGAACGGACTTGGTTCCCTGAAGACTTGATAACTTTCGCTACCAATTGCAATCCTTGTCACCGCACAGTACCAGTTTGGTCTATGGCACAACAAATCAGTCATGTTGTGTCTAACATCTATAGCGTATCGCTAATTTTGGCTTAATCCCAGAAGAATAACGTTCGAGTTGATTTCGAGGTTACTTTCTTGCCAACAGAGACATCCTATCCCTTTAGCTTATACATTATAGGTATCCATCAATAAATTGTAGTGCTCCTTAGAACGCAAACGGTTTGTATCTCAAAAAAACATTCTAGACCCATTATCGACTTCAAGCTGATGCTTATGCTCATCTCAAAGAATCACTAGGCCTAAAAACAAAAAAGCCCCGCAGCAATTTCTTGCTACGGGGCGATATTATTATGGCGTCTATATATCGATTTCTAACTAATTAGAAAGACAGGAAGAAGCCAGCAATTGTTGCTGCCATCAGGTTCGATAGAGTACCAGCAATTACCGCTTTAACACCCATACGTGCGATGTCGTGGCGACGGCTTGGTGCAATACCACCTAGACCACCTAGAAGAATCGCAATTGAAGAAAGGTTTGCGAAACCACATAGTGCGAATGCGATGATAGCTTGAGTCTTCTCAGACATCACTTGACCAGTTGCTGCAACAACTTGAGCGTTTTCACCAACGTATGGTACGAAGTTTAGGTATGCAACGAATTCGTTAACAACTGTCTTCTGACCAATGAAAGAACCAGCGATAGTTGCTTCTTCCCATGGAACACCAATGATGAATGCTAGCGGTGCGAAGATCCAACCTAGAAGAAGTTCTAGAGTTAGGTTTTCCATACCGAACCAACCACCGATGCCACCTAGGATACCGTTGATTAGAGCAATTAGACCGATGAATGCTAGTAGCATTGCACCAACGTTAAGTGCTAGTTGTAGACCAACTGATGCGCCACCTGCTGCTGCGTCGATAACGTTAGCTGGTTTGTCATCGCCACCGTCCATTTCGTCAGCGATGTTGTCGTCTGGCGTATCTGTTTCAGGCTTGATGATTTTAGCGAATAGTAGACCACCTGGTGCTGCCATGAATGATGCTGCTACAAGGTACTCTAGAGGTACACCCATAGATGCGTAACCCGCTAGTACACCACCAGCTACAGAAGCCAAACCACCACACATTACTGCGAATAGTTCAGAGTTAGTCATTTTAGGAACAAATGGACGAACAACTAGAGGTGCTTCAGTTTGACCAACGAAGATGTTTGCTGCTGCAGACATAGACTCGGCGCGAGAAGTACCTAGAGCTTTCTGAAGACCACCACCAAGAACTTTGATTACAATTTGCATAACACCAATGTAGTAAAGTACAGAGATAAGTGCAGAGAAGAAAATCAGAGTTGGTAGTACTTGGAAAGCAAAGATGAAACCGATACCGTCAACTGAGAAGTTAACTAGGCTGCCGAATAGGAAACCAGTACCGTCTTTACCGTAGTCGATCACGTTTGCTACACCAGCAGAGAAACCTGCAAGTAGATCACGACCCCAAGGGATGTAAAGTACGAATGCACCAAGTGCGAATTGGATAGCGAAAGCGCCACCCACTGTTCTTAGATTAATAGCTTTGCGGTTGTCAGATAGTAGTACTGCGATTGCGATCAGTGCAACCATTCCGACTAGGCTCATAAACAGGCTCATAGTTTATGACTTCCTTATTAGTTATTTATTGGCGTGTTACAAAATGGGGCTATAAAGCGGAGGCAATTATACTCATGCGACCACTAATAAAGTAATGCCGTCCTCACACTTTCGTAGAAGATTCATGTACCATTCACACGCAAATGTGACCCAAATCACAAGCTCAGTGCAATTTACGCAAACGATAAACAAAAACCTTCGATTTTATTCACATATACCGAATGCGCGATGGCTATTTTGCCAAATTTGCGCTGCAATCGATTGCTTTGGCTCTTTTCTAAGCAAAAAAAGTTCATTTAAGATCGTAACTAAATATTTGGAATGATTAACATTTCCTTGGTTTCCATACATGGGCATGTCCGGAGCATCCGTTTCCAATACCAGACATTCAAGGGGCAATTTTGCGATGGTTGTGCGTGTTTTTTGCGCTCTTGGGTAAGTTATCGTTCCACCGACGCCAATATAGAAACCGAGCTTGATCCACGCCAAAGCTTGCTGTTCACTCCCAGAAAAACCGTGAATCACACCACCTAAGGTGAACTTATGCTGCTTTATTAGCTCGATAAGTCGGTTGTAAGACTTCCTCTCATGGATGATTAAAGGCAGGTCAAACGCCTTGGCAAGTTCCATTTGCTGGATGAAAAAGCGCTCTTGTTTCTCCTGTTCCACATCCACAAAAAAGTCCAACCCACACTCACCAATGGCCACACACTGACGTGTTTTTGATGCGAGTAGTTGGTGAAGTTCTTCAAATTGCATCTCATCCGCTTGCTCTAAAAAGTAAGGATGAAAGCCTAATGCGTAGTAAACATTGGGGTGAGATTGCGCAATTTTCTCAAGCTTATGCCAGTTATTTTGACCGATAGAAGGGATGAGTAACTTCTCAACTTGAGCCTGTTTTGCCTCTTTGATATATCCCTCAATGCTCAGCTCATGGGTAAAACCTTGCTCAAACGCCTCAAAGTCTGCGTGGCAATGTGTATCAAATAGCGGAAAATCACTTGTTTGCTGTGTCATCTTTCCCACTCTCAGCTTGCTGCCCTTGAGGATCTCGACGATAAGGAACACAACTGCGCTTGTTTTCAGGCGTTAGCCCAAGCTCTTCACACCACTTATCATATCTTTTAACCCAAGTTTTTATCCAACCCAACATAACTGCCTCTAACCTCAGCCTTTAAACCTCAAATAAAACGCATTAAAAAACGCCTATTGCAGAACAATAGACGTTTTTGTTTAACTCTAATAGATCGCGGAGAAATTAGTGCTCGCGCGTCGCTCGGAATTGAACTTCAGGGAAACGTTCAGAAGCTAGGTTCAAGTTCACCATAGTTGGTGCGATGTAAGACAGGTTGTCACCGCCATCTAGCGCTAGGTTAGATTGGTTCTTACGTTTGAACTCTTCCAGTTTCTTAGCGTCGTCACACTCAACCCAGCGAGCTGTTGCAACGTTAACACCTTCGTAGATAGCTTCTACGTTGTATTCCGCTTTCAAGCGCGCTACAACCACGTCGAACTGAAGTACACCAACCGCACCAACGATCAGATCGTTGTTCTGCATAGGACGGAATACTTGTACTGCGCCCTCTTCAGAAAGCTGAACTAAGCCTTTTAGAAGTTGCTTCTGCTTAAGTGGATCGCGTAGGCGAATACGACGGAATAGCTCAGGTGCAAAGTTAGGAATACCAGCGAACTTAAGGCTCTCACCTTGAGTAAAGGTATCACCAATCTGGATTGTGCCATGGTTATGCAGACCAATAATGTCACCAGCGTATGCTTTTTCAGCACGCGCACGGTCGCCCGCCATGAAGGTTACCGCATCCGAAATACTTACGTTCTTACCAGTACGAACATGGTTCATCTTCATGCCTTGGTCGTAAGTACCTGATACGATACGCATGAATGCGATACGGTCACGGTGTTTTGGATCCATGTTTGCTTGGATCTTAAACACGAAACCAGAGAATTTCTCTTCTGTCGCTTCTACATCACGCTCATTCGCTTGGCGCGTTTGAGGTGCAGGAGCCCACTTCGTTAGACCATCAAGCATGTGGTCCACACCAAAGTTACCCAATGCAGTACCGAAGTAAACCGGCGTTAGCTCACCAGCAAGGAACAGTTCGTGATCAAACTCCGGACAAGCACCAATAACAAGCTCTAGTTCTTCACGTACGCTTTCCGCAAGATCAGCACCTACCGCTTCATCTAGCTCAGGGTTATCTAGACCTTTGATGATACGAACTTCTTGGATCTCGTGGCCGTGGCCAGATTCATACAAGATCGTTTCATCACGGTGAATGTGGTAAACACCTTTAAACTCTTTACCGCAACCAATTGGCCATGAGATTGGAGCACAAGCCATACCTAGCTCGCTCTCTACTTCATCAAGCACTTCCATTGGGTCACGAACGTCACGGTCAAGTTTGTTCATAAACGTTACGATTGGCGTATCACGCAGACGTGTTACTTCCATTAGTTTACGAGTACGATCCTCGACACCTTTCGCAGCATCGATAACCATCAAACATGAATCAACCGCTGTTAGCGTACGGTACGTATCTTCCGAGAAATCTTCGTGTCCTGGAGTATCTAGTAGGTTTACTAGGCAATCATTGTATGGGAATTGCATTACCGACGTAGTTACCGAGATACCACGTTCTTTTTCCATCTCCATCCAGTCAGATTTAGCGTGCTGGTTAGAGCCACGGCCTTTTACGGTACCAGCTTTTTGAATCGCGTTTCCGAATAAAAGAACTTTTTCAGTAATCGTGGTTTTACCCGCATCCGGGTGAGAGATAATCGCAAACGTTCTACGTTTGCTCACTTCTTGTTGGAAAGACATAGTCGCCCTTTGCTGATCTAAAGCGTAAAAAGGGCAAGTAGATAATACTTGCCCTTGAATTCTGTGTGCGGATTATACAGAAAGCGTATCACTTTCTAAAGGGTCAGTTTACACCCTATTTTTGGGCTAATTTTGTGATTAGCTATCTAGTTAGCGAAAAGACGTAACATGACTAGCTAAAAGACATAAAAAGATAGCTCATAATGATGGCATCTTCGTTGCCTTGTTTAGTTGGATAGTAATTACGACGGCGATCAACTTCGTTGAAGCCTGCCTTTTCGTAAAGATTAAACGCGTTCACATTACTTTCGCGAACTTCTAGCCAAGCACTTTCCGCGTCAGCTTGCTCACACATATCAAGGAAATGTTCCGTTAACGCTTTTCCATACCCTTTGCCTTGCTGGCTTGGGTCTACCGCGATATTAAGCAATGTGACTTCGCCAACGATGTTTTGCGCGAAGAAATAGCCCACCACTTGTCCATCAACTTCAAGGACATGATGACAAGCGCCTCGGCTATCAAGATCTCGGATCATATTTTCAGACCAAGGGTGAGAATGCGCGGCCTGCTCTATCTTCCAAATGGCGTCTAGGTGTTGTTGTGAAGTCGGTAAAAATTGATTAGTCATAAGCACAAATTTGTTGCCATAAGTCGCGGCGGTGTTGGTTGTTACCGTTAATGTCAGACAGTAATGGCGATTGAAGTGTTTTAGCCTTCAGCTCTTGAGCCGACTCACAACCAGCAAACCATATCCACTCAACCGAACCTAAATCCACAGTAGACAAGTGTTGCGGTTGAAGGTGTAAAGCCTGAGATAAGTCGAGCTTGATACTTTTGAGTACTCGCTCAAACATCACGGCGAGATCTTCCTGAGGTTTTTCAGGCGAAACCAACAGTAACTTGCAATCGCTCGAGAGCGGAGTCAATTCAGATTCATAACCTGCTAAACGCTCTGGGTGACTTAGTTCCCATTGGCTAATGCCCATCTCATGTAGGTATTGCGCGTGTGTTTGTGACATATCTAGCGGTAGTAACCTTAAGTTTATTGGAGCCAAAGTTTATTGAAACCAGAAGTTTGTTAGAACTAGTTTTGTGAAAGCTGCCTCTATTGAAAGAGCGCTTATTAGAGCAGGGCTGATACTAACAAAAAATAAAGGAGCATCAAGCTCCTTTATTTAGACTAAATCAGTTTGTATCTTGTTGCGTGATAAATCAGCTTATAAGTCGTTGAACTCAGGACTGTAAGCAATCTCACCAGAATGCCCTGCAAGCGCACCTTCAACTAACTCGATAGCTTGGAAAGCTCCTTCAGGTACATCCCAAGTGCAGCTCAAACCAAATTCACTCGCAGCCTTGAAACCAAAGCGACCGTAATAGGCAGGATCACCAAGCACGACACAGGCTGGGTAACCAAAATCAACCAAAGTAGAGAAAGCATCTTCAACCAGTGATTTAGCAATGCCTTGGTTGCGGAACTCTTCTTTCACAGCAAGTGGTGCAAGCCCCTGCCAGTTGTGATCGTCACCTTTAAGGGTAATTGGGCTAAACATCAGGTGACCAACCACCTCGCCTTCATCAGAACAAGCCACCAGCGATAGCGTTAAATGGCTATTCTCACGCAAGCTCATAACCAAGTTAGCTTCTGCATCTGTTTCAAAAACAGATTTCAATAAACGATCAATGACAAGTATATCTGCCGGTGCTTCAGTTCGAATAAGCATTCATTACCTCACTTTGTGTATCTGGGGATTGTACTCCCTTCTGCACAAAATCAGCTAATTGATTTAACAAAGTTTTCATAGGAGTCGGCAATAAGTCCAAATCTACGCTATCCATCAAGTTTTTAACTTCTAAACCGAGCTCGGTATCGCCTTCAATAGACAGTCTACGTTGGAAGAAAAGCGTATCTGGGTCTTCTTTACGCCCCGCAATCAACACAAGATCGTTAAGATTGCCGCTAAAGCTTACATCTTCAACCACCTCTTTATCAGCTACAACCAGTTGCTCATTTTTGTAGCTAATACACCAACTTAACCCCATGTCTTTTATTGAGACTTTCAGCCATTTGTCTTCTAAAAACTCAAAGTCACCGTCCTCTAAAGCTTCCTTGAATACATTCTTAAGCGCCTCCAATAAGGCTCTTTTTTGTACTGTTTTAGGCAATAACTGGACTGGAGATCGCAAAATTGATGCGGCATTTTGAACTAGTTGAGTGCGAATCTTGTTTATCACGTGACTTATCCGTAACTTTGTCAATAATATGGAATGCATCATAGATGATGTTGAGATCTCAGTTACTGTTATGTATCAAATTAACTTCTGTTTGATACTCGACCTTTAATATCCTGAAAATCACAGTTATAGTAACTCAGGTAATGAGAATTACAGCGGATCGCTGCACTCACAGGTAAATATCGATAGCCACACAAAAAGTAATAAATATTTATCGATAGTGAATATTCAAGCTCTTGGAGAATTGGTAGTACTTTGATGCCTCCCCAACAACTACAACATTGGTTTACCCAGCTAACTGCAAATAGTCCGTTCTTTTTTGCAGTACTTGATGCTCAACATAACTATTTTATGGTGAATGAGCGTTACTGCGATATTGCTGGTTTGAGTCAAACAGAGCTTGCAGGCATGAATGATCGCCAAACATTGGGCGAACAGTTCTACCAACATCTCAAGCCTTACTATGAGCGTGCATTCAGTGGCGAAACGATTGAGGCCGAAGTCACCCTCAACGAAACAGACCTCGATACCAGCCTTCATTTCAGCCTATCTCCGCTTACCAATGGCAACAAAACCGACTACATCGTCTTTCACGCCTTCGACACATCAGAAAACCAAGTACTTGTCCGTTCTTTAGAAGAATCCGAAGCCAAATTCCACAAACTATCTCAACTACTCCCTGACGGATTACTGCTCGTTGAAAGTGACTATATCTTGTCATCCAACCCAGCGGCAGCGCGCCTGCTTGGCTTTAACTCAACCACAGAGTTAATTGGCGAACAGCTGGGACGCCTATTTATCGATGAACAAACCAAAACAGTCTTCAATAATAACCTCAGCTCTATTATTTCTGAGTCTGGTTTGGTTTGCTTAACGGGTGCGCGATGCGGCTTTGAACGTAAGGTCCAGCTCAACATCGACTCCACCACCGTTCTTGGAAGCAACACTCAGCTGGTGCTTATTCAAGACGCACAAGAAACCGCAAAACAATACACACCAGCAAACAGTGAAGATGCCTACATAGATGCACTGACCAAACTCTACAATCGAGTTGGGTTTACTAAGCGTCTTGAGCAGTTCATTCACAACGATACGCCGGTGGTGATGCTCTACTTAGACATTGATAACTTTAAAAATATCAATGACTCACTTGGTCATCACATCGGTGACAAGGTGATTAAAGAGGTCGCTTCGCGTCTTAAACGCTTACTGCCTCGTAAGGCCGTGATTGGACATTTAGGCGGGGATGAGTTTGGTATTATCCTTCCAGAACCTGAACATCAGCGAACACCTGAAATGCTCGCTGAAAAGATCATTTCCCTGATCAATCAACCCTTCGATCTTCACCACTTTAGCAAGCGCTTAGCCTGCTCTATTGGTAGTGTGAGCTTTCCTCAAGATGGTACTGATGCTCGTATCTTGCTGCAAAATGCAGACACAGCAATGTATGAAGCGAAAGATCGTGGTCGTAATCGTCTGATCAAGTTCAACGAACAGATGAATAAAGAAGCGCGTATGCGACTGTGGCTTGAGATAGAGCTCCAAAAAGCACTGCAACAAAATGGACTTGAGGTTTGGTATCAACCGAAAGTGAATGCCCGCGATTTCACCATCAACGGCGCTGAAGCTCTGGTACGTTGGAAGCATCCTGTCGAAGGTTATATCAGTCCGGCCGCGTTCATTCCTGTGGCGGAACGAGCAGGGCTTATTGAACAACTTGGCCGAGTGGTAATGCGTGAAGTATTTGCTACGGTTAAGCGCTGGAAGATGCAAGGTATCCTTCCAGGTCGAGTGGCTATCAACCTTTCACCAGAACAGTTTGGTAACCCGAAACTGATTGATTACATGGAAAAGCTACTGCGTTCGACCGAGCTTGATCCAAGTGCGATTACGTTCGAGCTAACGGAAAGTGCGGTGATGAGTGATAGTGAACACACACTCCAAATGCTTAACGCCATCAAGAAACTTGGCTTTGCTCTCTCCATTGATGATTTTGGTACAGGTTACTCTTCACTGTCTTACCTTGCTCGCTTCCCAATTGATGAGCTTAAGATAGACCGTGCTTTCATCTCTGATATCGATACCCTACCAAAGCAAATCACCGTAATTGAAAACATCATCAACCTAGGTAAATCTCTCGATTTGACCGTGGTTGCTGAAGGTGTCGAAACCAGTGAGCAAGCAACTCTGCTATCGAACCTCAACTGTAGTTCGATTCAAGGCTTCCACTTCTACCGTCCGCAACCAAAACAAGATGTCGAAGAGTTGTTTGCCCAAAACCGCCGTCATAAGAACTAATCAAGTACCTCATATTTAAACCAAGCCAACATGTAAAACGGTCACTCGTCAGTACCTCAAACGGAGTAAAAGCAGATTTATCCATCTAAACCTGCCTTACATCAATTCCGTCATTCACAATTCTTCATAAAATGCTCGCTTCAACTTAATTCTACTGGTAGTGAGCAAATGGAACTCTTATGCCCAGCGGGTAACTTACCTGCTTTGAAAACCGCTATTGATTGTGGTGCGGATGCTGTCTATATCGGATTCAAAGACGATACCAATGCCCGACACTTTGCAGGCCTAAACTTTGCGGGTAAAAAGCTCGATCGTGCTGTGCAGTATGTGCATGACCACAACAAGAAAATTCATGTTGCCCTAAATACGTTTGCTCACCCAAATGGCTTCGACCGTTGGACCAATGCCGTAGACAACGCCGCTGCTCTGGGTGTTGATGCGCTGATCATCGCAGACATCGCGGTGCTTGAGTACGCAGCAAATAAGTATCCAGATCTCGAACTGCACCTATCAGTGCAAGCATCTGCGACCAATGCGGCGGCTATCGACTTCTACCATAAAAACTTCAACGTTAAGCGTGTCGTACTACCGCGTGTGTTGTCGATTCATCAGGTCAAACAGCTTTCTCGTAACATCACTTCTGACGTTGACCTTGAAGTATTCGCTTTTGGTAGCTTGTGCATCATGGCAGAAGGCCGTTGCTACCTCTCTTCATACATGACAGGCGAATCACCAAATACCGTTGGTGCTTGTTCTCCCGCAAAATACGTTCGCTGGCAAGAAACAGAAACTGGCCTCGAGTCTCGCTTGAACGAAATCCTTATCGATAAGTATGAAGCAGGTGAGAACGCAGGTTACCCAACGCTGTGTAAAGGCCGCTTTGAAGCCGAGATCGATGGTGAACGTAAGCGCTATCACGCACTTGAAGAGCCCACCAGCCTCAACACGCTATCCATGTTGCCTGAGCTTTTCGCGGCAAACGTTGCCTCAGTGAAGATTGAAGGTCGCCAACGCAGCCCGGCTTATGTTGAACAAGTCACTCGCACTTGGCGCGCAGCTATCGATCGCTACTTAGCGAACCCAGAACAATACCAAGTGGAACAAGCTTGGAATGCGACACTGGCGAATGTATCTGAAGGTACACAAACCACGCTTGGCGCTTATCACCGTAAATGGCAATAGAGCCAAATGGAGAACTCAATGAAATACGCATTAGGCCCTCTACTTTATTTTTGGCCAAAACAAGACGTTGAAAGCTTCTATGAGCAAGCGAAATCAAGCTCAGCCGATATCATCTACCTAGGTGAAGCGGTGTGTTCAAAGCGTCGTGAGATGAAAGCGAAACACTGGATGGACATTGCTAAAGAGCTGTCGGCTTCAGGTAAGCAAGTCGTACTTTCCACCATGGCATTGCTAGAAGCACCAAGCGAAGTCAACATCATGAAGAAGTACATCGATAACGGTGACTTTGCGATCGAAGCCAATGATGTGTCTGCTATTCAACTGGCCAGCGAAAGCAAAGTACCTTTCGTGGTTGGCCCGGCAGTAAACACCTACAACGCACGCACCCTGAACCTGTTCTTGAAACAAGGTATGACGCGTTGGTGTATGCCGGTTGAGCTTTCTCGCGAATGGCTAAGCAACGTAATGACCCAGTGCGAAGAGCTAAATATTCGTAACAAGTTCGAAGTTGAAGTGTTTAGCCACGGCTACCTACCGCTTGCTTACTCAGCACGCTGCTTTACCGCTCGCGCTGAAAACAAAGCTAAAGACGATTGCGAAACCTGCTGTATCAAGTACCCAACAGGGCTACAAGTAGAAAGCCAAGAAGGCCAATCAGTCTTCAACCTTAACGGTATTCAGACGCAATCAGGCTACTGCTACAACCTAGTCAACGATTTGCCAAATATGCACGACTTGGTTGATGTGGTTCGTTTAAGCCCACTCGGCATCGATACCTTCTCTGAAATCAATAACTTCAGAGCGAACGAGCAAGGTCAAAAACCGATGAAGATTGAAAGCCGCCAATGTAATGGTTACTGGCATCAGCTTGCAGGTTTAGACGTTAAGAACATCTAGTTCCTCGCATTGGACTAACCAGCAACAGATACAAAAAAGGTCTAGCATTCGCTAGACCTTTTTAATTCGACTTAAGAAACACGACCTATGCCGTCGCTGTTTCCATCGGTGAGGCATCGAGCTTCTTTATATCTTTGTAGAGCATTACCATCACCACCACACTTAGTGCGATGTTAGACAGTGGGTACGCAATCCAGATCCCCGGTACACCGTACAACTTAGGCATAATGTACAAGAAAGGTAACTGGATCAGCATGTTACCTATAGTCACAAACATCGCCTTGCTGCCCTTGTTCACCGCTTGATAGTAAGCAGCTGCGACTACCAAGAAGCCATCCAGCGCCAGTGCAAACATGTGAAGGCGAATACCCAACACCGTGTACTCAACCAACTGAGGTTCGTCCGAGTTAAAGACTGATACAAACTCACGTGGGAATGCGTTCAGAAGCAGCACGAACGCCACACCAATCAATACCGAACTCAGCATCGCAATCTTAAGTAACTTACGAATGTTCGCTTGGTTACGCGCACCATGGTTGTAGCTCACCAAAGGTTGCATGCCATTGGCGATACCTTCAGCCGTGAGATAATAAACCGTCACGATGTAGCCCAAAATCGCGTAAGCACCAATCATCAACTGGTCGCCATATTGGGAGAACAACGCATTGTGCAGCGCCACCATCATCGAACCATAAGCGTACATAAAGAAGCTTGATGTACCAATGGCGAAGATCTGTGGGATAACCGATAGCTTCAGTCGTAACTCATTCCAACGTAAGCGTAAATTTGCTCGACGTGAAAAGAAGTAAGCCAGACCTAAGCCCGTTACCACAAATTGTGCGATAGCTGTTGCTAGTGCCGCGCCCATCAACTCCCAACCATACAGAGCGATAAACAGGTAATCGAGTACGATATTAATCACAGCACCAACGATCATCAATATCGTCGCTAAATTAGGGCTGTCATCGTTACGCAGTAGAAACGGCATCGCGATCGAACCTAGCGTGAAGACACTAGCACCAATCAGAATGTGTAAGTACTGCAGACCAAGTTCATACACTCGCCCTTCAGCGCCCTGCCAAAGCAAGAAGTTATCAGCAAACAAGAACAGCAATGCAGAGACAATAGGCGTTATCGCTAACAACAAGGTTAAGCCCGTTGCTAAGATCTGCTTAGCGCCTTGAGTATCTTTTTCACCTTGGCGAATCGAGACAAGCGCACCTGTGCCCACACCCACCAACATACCAATACCAAGAATCGAACCAATCACAGGCCACGCAACATTGATACCTGCAAGTCCATCAGCCCCCACATAGCGGCCAATGAAGATGCCATCCACCACTTGGTACAGGCCATTAACCAACATGGCCGCCACGGTAGGGATTGTGTATCGCCAAAATTGACGACTAATTGAGTTACTCATTTCTTACTCTACTTTCATTTGTGAGTCGCATATCAACAAGATATGACTCGAAAAATTAGTTAACAAGGCTAACTAAATATCTAAATTATTTACTTTAAAGCTTTATTTAATAATAGGTTTAACTGCTGAGATTCTTGCTCAGACAAACGGCTTTCCAGTATCTGTGCCATGACCTGATAGATCTTACTTTCTTCTTCCAAGCCGACTTCCGCTTTGCTGGTCAGTACGACCAACTTAGACCTCGCATCTTCGAGCGAAGCTTTACGCTCAACGAGACCTTTTCTCTCTAACCTTTGAACCATAGTAGTTGCTGAAGGCTTGGTTACTTGCATTTCAATCGCCAGATCTGTCAATCGGATCGGTTCAGGAGAGGCTTGAATGACCTTCAAATAGTCATATTCATTGAAGCTCAATTGGCAAATAGGATCTTCATTTACCTGAGTGCGCCATATCTTAGAGGCGAAGCGCTCAATCTTTTCTAAATTCTGGTTCAGCATACTCACCTAATCAAAGAATAGCATTTAGTTAGCAAGGCTAACTATTTTAGTGTTATTTAAATAAAAAGCAATCAAAACGAGATGAAGATCATAAAAAAGGAGCATAAAAAAACCGCTGACAGACAGCGGCTTTTCGGAATCAAAATGTGTTGCTTACTTAGCGTTGGCTTCTTCTTCGGCCTCAGCCAGCTTAACTTGCGCTAAGTGCTCAGCTTTAAGTGTGGTGAAGATACGGCTTAACTCTAAGAAAGAGTAACGATGTTCTACGTATTCATACACGTTAAAAGAAACCGCTAACTTGTACAAAGAGATAGCATTCGCGTAATCACCATTCATATGGTAACGCTTAGCAAGGTAGAAGTACGTCTCTGTTAGACGCTGCGCAAGTAACGTGTTGTCACGAGTACCGGTTAAGATCGCCTTGAAAGCCTGCTCTTCAGTAATGTCATCAAGCATAATCGCGACTAATACCCAACCCCACTGCTCATCACGGCTCTCGTAACGTTTTTGCAAATCAAGCTTAGCCTGCTCTGGCGTCAGCTCATGCTGAATGATGTACAACCACAGAGCGCGAAACGGATCGCTAGGATCGTCGGCATAGTGCTTCATCATCTCTTCATTGGCTAAGTCGTAACGCTCGCCATAGTAAAGCGCGATAGAGCGGTTCCTTTCTGCGTAAGAGTTTGCAGGATCAAGCTCTAACGTAGAATCAAAAGATTCATAAGCCGCATCAAACTCCCCTACCTGCGTAAAGTAAACACCCAAAAGATTGAAGATATCAGGTTGAGCAGGGTTCAATGAAAGAGATTGGTTGAAGTCGAGACGCGCGAGATCACGCAGGCCAACACTGTCGTAGTAGTTACCACGTTCAAATAGCATCTTAGCTCGAACTTCATCGTTCAAATCTGGGCGCTGTAATAACTGACTAAGACGTGCAATTTGAACTTCTTGCTGAACGCTTGGTTGCAGTGGCACAGCCATCGGTGGATAAACCCAACTTGAGGTGTTATCTGATGTTGTCGCACAACCTGTTAGTACAAGCAGTAAACACATACTCGCGGTTTGAAACCATTTCACAAATAATTACTCCTGTTATGACCGCAATAAAAAAGGGGAGCGATATGCTCCCCTTTATAACATGCTTTGTTGACGATAGGTTAGAAATCACTAAAAAGCGATATCACCATCGACACACTGAGAATTACTCAGCAGCAGGTGCTTCGCCTTCAGCTGGCGTTTCAACTGCTTCTTTCATGCTTAGACGTACACGGCCTTGACGGTCAATTTCAAGAACCTTAACAGGAACTTCTTGACCTTCAGTTAGGTAGTCAGACACTTTCTCAACGCGCTTGTCAGCGATTTGAGAGATGTGTACTAGACCATCTTTACCTGGAAGGATAGTAACGAATGCACCGAAGTCAGCTAGACGAGCAACTTTACCTTGGTAAATGCGGCCAACTTCAACTTCAGCTGTGATCTCTTCGATACGACGGATAGCTTCTTTAGCAGCTGCGCCTTCAGTAGCAGCAATCTTGATTGTGCCATCGTCTTCGATTTCGATTGTAGTACCAGTTTCTTCACAAAGAGCACGGATAACTGCGCCGCCTTTACCGATAACATCTTTGATCTTATCAGAGCTGATTTTCATTGTGTGGATACGTGGAGCGAATTCAGAGATATCTTCACGAGCACCAGAGATAGCTTCATCCATTACAGAAAGGATGTGCTTACGTGCACCTTGCGCTTGGTTAAGTGCAATTTGCATGATCTCTTTAGTGATACCTTCGATCTTGATGTCCATTTGAAGTGCAGTGATACCAGCGTTAGTACCTGCTACTTTAAAGTCCATGTCACCTAGGTGATCTTCGTCGCCAAGGATGTCAGAAAGAACAACGAAATCGTCACCTTCTTTAACAAGACCCATTGCGATACCCGCAACAGAAGCTTTGATTGGAACACCAGCATCCATAAGAGCTAGAGATGTACCACATACAGAAGCCATTGAAGAAGAACCGTTAGATTCTGTGATTTCCGATACAACACGAACTGTGTATGGGAATTCTTCAACAGAAGGCATTACTGCTTGGATACCACGTTTAGCAAGCTTACCGTGACCAATTTCACGACGCTTAGGAGAACCAACGAAACCAGTTTCACCTACACAGTATGGAGGGAAGTTGTAGTGTAGAAGGAAGTTGTCTTTCTTCTCACCCATCAGGCTGTCGATGATTTGAGCATCACGTTGTGTGCCAAGCGTTGCAGTAACAAGTGCTTGAGTTTCACCACGAGTGAATAGAGAAGAACCGTGTGTACGTGGAAGAACACCAGTACGTACGTCTAGCGCACGAACCATGTCTTTTTCACGGCCATCGATACGTGGGTTGCCAGCGATGATGCGGCTACGTACTACGTTTTTCTCTAGAGAACCAAGCATGCCGCGGATTTCGCGCTCATCTAGGTTTTCGTCTTGTGCAATTAGAGCTTCAACAACGTCGTTCTTGATTGCGCCAACTTGCTCGTAACGAGCCATTTTCTCAGTGATCTGGTACGCGTCAGATAGACGAGTTTCAGCAAGTTCAGCAACTTGAGCTTTAAGCTCAGTGTTAACTGCTGGTGCTTCCCAGTTCCAAGATGGAGTTGCAACTTCAGCAGCAAACTCGTTGATTGCTTTGATTACAACTTGTTGTTGGTCGTGACCGTAAACAACAGCTGAAAGCATTTCTTCTTCAGATAGGTTATCTGCTTCAGATTCAACCATAAGTACTGCGCCTTCTGTACCAGACACAACTAGGTCTAGTTTAGAGTTTTCAAGCTCAGTATTTGATGGGTTAAGAACAAGTTCGCCGTCGATGTGACCAACACGTGCAGCACCGATAGGACCATTGAATGGAACACCAGAGATAGCAAGCGCAGCAGATGTTGCGATCATAGTGATCATGTCTGGGTTTACGTCAGGGTTGATAGAAACAACCGTAGCGATAACTTGAACTTCGTTTTTAAACGCACTTGGGAAAAGTGGACGAATTGGACGGTCAATCAGACGAGCTGTTAGTGTTTCGCCTTCAGATGGACGACCTTCACGCTTGAAGAAACCACCAGGGATTTTACCCGCAGCGTATGTACGCTCTTGGTAGTTTACTGTTAGTGGGAAGAAGTCTTGACCTGCAACTGCTTCTTTCTTAGCAACAACAGAAACGAATACTGAAGTATCGTCCATAGTCGCCATTACAGCAGCAGTAGCTTGACGTGCAATTACGCCCGTTTCTAGAGTAACGGTGTGGTTACCGTACTGGAACGATTTTACAACTGGTTTTTCAAACATTGTATATCCTTAGCTCTAAAGCCAGACTTTAGATTAAGTGAATAATGACTCAAGACATTACCAATCGCGACTAGTGAAAAGGGACTTAGGATGGTGACTCTTTGTATGTGTTCATACGCCGAATTAAGACCAAATCCGCCTTTGAATAGTCGCGACCTATTGGCCGACATCTGTGACTGTAATCTCTTGAGAGGTTGATTGCCAAACGCTGAAAACGCTATAGGCGGGCGTAGTATAAACTATTTTTATTAGGAGATATATTTCCTATCAGAAAAAGCCAGA
The DNA here is from genome assembly GCF_041467515.1 of Vibrio sp. 10N.247.311.12. Taxonomy (NCBI): domain Bacteria; kingdom Pseudomonadati; phylum Pseudomonadota; class Gammaproteobacteria; order Vibrionales; family Vibrionaceae; genus Vibrio; species Vibrio sp. 10N.247.311.12. Next base: position 75,769 of record NZ_JBFSUV010000013.1, on the reverse strand, counting down.
TGATATTCTGAGCATCCAGCCTAGCATTTTCTTACAGGCACAAAAAAAGGAGCATAAATGCTCCTTTTCTTCAAACTGTCTTTGCAGACATCGCTATTAGCGACGTAGGCCTAGACGCTTGATTAGGTCTTGGTAACGAGCAAGGTTTTTGCCTTTCAAGTAATCAAGAAGCTTACGACGGCTAGAAACCATACGTAGTAGACCACGACGGCTGTGGTGATCGTGTTTGTGCGCTTTGAAGTGACCTTGTAGGTGGTTGATAGAAGCAGTAAGTAGTGCTACTTGTACTTCTGGTGAACCTGTGTCGCCTTCAGATTGTGCGTATTCTGCAACGATTGCTGCTTTAGTTTCTGCATTCAGAGACATAATTCTCTCCTGATAAGAGTAAGTTTATATTTGTAGCAGCCAATCTCTGATTCAGCCGCTACGCGAGCCGAGGATTATAGGGAAGTTTGTCAGTTGGTGCAATAACAATCGAACCCATTAAAAACGAAAAAAGCGAACCACCTAAATTAGGCGTTCGCTTTCTATCTTATTTGCTCGCTTTTCACGACTCAGCGCTAAGATCCGATGTAAGCGCTACGCTTGTGGCTCTTCATCTCTGAAAACAACCAAACGCTTCGGTGCAACTCGGCCATCTTCAGCAATCTGAGCTACGCCGACAAACAGCTTCTCTTCGCCACTTGTCATACGAACCGTGCCTTCAGTTGGCGCACCAGCAACCTGAACTGGCATACCGTGCTGAACTAGGTCAGTCAGTTCCGCGTTCAGGTTTACTTCTGGTAAGTCTTCAACGGCAGTGTCCATTGGCATCAGCAGTGGATCAAGCAGCTCTTTCGGTGCAATTTCTTGCGCCTGTGCTTGCTCTAGGATCTCGTTTAACTGCTCCAAAGTCACCATACGCTCGTATGGGTACTTTGCGACACCTGTACGACGAAGCATGGTCACGTGAGCACCACAACCTAGCATTTCACCAAGGTCGTCGGTAATTGTGCGGATGTATGTGCCTTTCGAACAATGCACTTCCATTTCAACTTCATCACCTTCAAAGCGAAGCAGTTCAATAGAGTACACAGTGATCTTACGAGACTCACGAGGAACCTCGATACCTGCACGTGCGTATTCGTACAAAGGCTTACCTTGATACTTCAATGCCGAAAACATTGATGGTATCTGATCGGTTTCACCCTTGAAGCTCGCAATGCAACGTTCAAGCTGTTCTTGAGTCACGTTAACATCACGTGTCTCTACCACTTCACCATCAGAGTCAGAGGTATTGGTACGCTCACCAAGCTTAGCGATAACAACGTAGCGCTTATCAGAATCTAGAAGAAACTGAGAGAACTTCGTTGCTTCACCAAGACAAATTGGCAGCATGCCAGTCGCAAGAGGATCCAGAGCACCGGTGTGCCCTGCCTTCTCTGCAAAGTAAATACGCTTTACTTTTTGCAGTGCATCATTAGACGAAATGCCAGTCGGCTTATCTAATAGAATTACCCCGTTGATAGGGCGACCTTTACGACGGCGAGCCATTACTCTTCGCCCTTAGACTGAGCTTCGTCAGTGCGGCCAGCTTCTTCTTGCTTACGCTTATCATCGTTCAGAACTTCACTTACTAGGTTAGACATACGCATGCCTTCTACTAGTGTGTTGTCGTAAGTAAAACGAACTTCAGGCGTTAGACGGTGGCGAATACGCTTACCAAGAGCCATACGAACTGGCACTTCATGCTCTTTAAGAGCTTTAAGGCATGATTCAGGAGTTTGCTCACCAACACACAGGAAAGTCACGAACACTTTTGCGTAAGCAAGGTCACGAGACACTTCTACGTCTGAGATAGTTACCATACCAATACGTGAGTCACGAACTTCACGTTGTAGGATAAGAGCAAGCTCTTTTTGAAGCTGCTGAGACACACGTTGTGTGCGGCTAAATTCTTTTGACATTTTCTTTTCTCACTTAGAAAGATGGGGGGCTTGGTAATTACCAGCCCCCCATGGTGTATTCAACAACCGATTACTTATTACCTTTACTAGTAATGTTAGTAACCTTAGTCAATATGTCGAGTCGTACAGACTGATTAGTCTAGAGTACGTTTAACCTCAACGATTTCGAATACTTCGATCTGGTCACCAACGCGAACGTCGTTGTAGTTCTTAACGCCGACACCACACTCGTAACCGTTCTTAACTTCTTGTACGTCATCTTTAAAGCGACGAAGTGACTCTAGTTCACCTTCGTAGATAACAACGTTTTCACGAAGTACGCGGATTGGGTTGCTACGCTTAATCGTACCTTCAGTCACGATACAACCAGCGATTGCACCAAGTTTAGGCGACTTAAATACGTCACGAACTTGTGCAAGACCAATGATCTCTTGACGGAATTCAGGAGCAAGCATACCGCCCATCGCCTGTTTAACTTCGTCAATTAGTTGGTAAATGATTGAGTAGTAACGTAGATCTAGGTTTTCGTTCTGAACCGTGTTACGCGCAGTTGCGTCAGCACGAACGTTGAAACCAAGGATGATAGCGTTAGAAGCTGCAGCAAGCGTTGCATCAGTTTCAGTAATACCACCAACACCAGAACCTACGATGTTCACTTTCACTTCGTCAGTTGACAGTTTCAGTAGAGAGTCAGCAATCGCTTCTACAGAACCTTGAACGTCAGCTTTAAGTACCACGTTAAGCTCAGCAACTTCGCCAGCCGTCATGTTCGCGAACATGTTCTCTAGTTTCGCTTTTTGTTGGCGAGCTAGTTTAACATCTCGGAATTTACCTTGACGGTAGTTCGCAACTTCACGTGCTTTACGCTCATCACGTACAACAGTCGCTTCATCGCCTGACGAAGGAACACCAGAAAGACCTAGAATTTCTACAGGAATAGATGGACCTGCAGTTTCGATGTCTTTACCGTTTTCATCACGCATTGCACGAACACGGCCGTACTCTTGACCACAAAGAACGATATCGCCTTTGTTTAGAGTACCAGACTGTACTAGTACTGTTGCAACTGGACCACGACCTTTATCAAGACGAGATTCAACAACAACACCAGACGCCATGCCTTCTTTAACCGCTGTAAGTTCAAGAACTTCAGACTGAAGAAGGATAGCTTCTAGAAGACCATCGATGTTTGTACCCTGTTTAGCAGAGATGTGAACGAAGATGTTCTCACCACCCCATTCTTCAGGGATAACGTCGTATTGAGCTAGCTCATTCTTAACGTTGTCTGGGTTTGCACCCTCTTTATCGATCTTGTTCACAGCAACAATCAGAGGAACGCCTGCCGCTTTCGCGTGCTGGATTGCTTCGATTGTTTGTGGCATTACGCCATCGTCTGCTGCAACTACAAGTACAACGATATCTGTCGCTTGAGCACCACGAGCACGCATAGCGGTAAACGCCGCGTGTCCAGGAGTATCAAGGAAAGTGATCATGCCGTTGTCAGTATCTACGTGGTAAGCACCAATGTGCTGCGTGATACCGCCAGCTTCCCCAGAAGCAACGTGTGCTTTACGAATGTAGTCAAGTGTTGAAGTTTTACCGTGGTCAACGTGACCCATGATAGTAACAACAGGAGCACGACCTTCAGCGATAGCATCGCTATCACGGTCAGCTAGTACTGCTTCTTCAAGTTCGTTTTCTTTACGTAGGATTACCTTGTGACCCATTTCTTCAGCAACAAGTTGTGCTGTTTCTTGGTCGATCACTTGGTTGATAGTCGCCATAGCGCCCATCTTCATCATTACTTTGATAACTTCAGTTGCTTTAACTGACATTTTGCTAGCCAGTTCAGAAACAACGATAGTTTCGCCGATAGCAACGTCAGATTTAGCAACAGTTGCTGACTTATCGAAGCCTTGCTGCATTGAAGTTGGTTTAGCAAGCTTACCTTTACCGCCACGACCACGTTGGTTACGACCACCACGGTTGTTTGCAGGTTGGTTAGCAGGAGCTGCTTTCTTCTTGCGACGACGAGGTGCTTTCTCATCTTTCTTATCTGCCGCATCTTCAGCTTCACGAGCGTAAGTAGAAGTAGTCACATGGTAATCCGCAGATTTCTCTTGCTCTTTCTTCTTCTTCTCTTCTTCAGACCAACGTTCTTGGTTCTCTTCTGCTAACTTACGAGCTTCTTCAACAAGCTTAGCTGCTTCAGCTTCTGCTTTACGAGTTGCTTCTAGCTCTTGACGAGCTTTAAGTTCATCCGCTTCTTTTTTCGCTTGTGCGTTAGCGTCTGCATTTTTTGAATTCATGTCTTTTTTAGCCTTTTCAGCTTGTGCGCGTTGAGCCTTCTCTTCAGCTTCACGTTTTGCATCCGCTTCACGTGTTACTTTTTCTTCGGCTTCGCGCTGTGCTTTCTCTGCAGCATCACGTTTCGCTTGCTCTTCAGCATCGCGTTGTGCTTTCTCTTCCGCTTCACGATTAGCTACTTCCTCAGCTTCACGTTTCGCTTCATCTTCAATAGTGCTGCGCTTCACGTAAGTACGCTTTTTACGTACCTCTACTTGAACATCCTTACTCTTACCGCCTCCAGCGGCAACACTTAGCGTGCTGCGGGTCTTGCGTTGAAGAGTTAAACGAGTCGGTTCTGTTTCGCCTGAAGTATCGCCGTGCTCCTTTTTAAGGTGCGTTAGCAATGTTTGCTTCTCTGAATCAGTCACTTGATCCGACCCTGCTTTCTTCATGCCTGCATCAGCAAGTTGTTCAATTAAGCGGTCAACTGGCGTACCAATCTCTTCACTCAGTGCTTTAACTGTTAATTGTGTCATACCGCTTTCTCTCCTTGCTGAATTATTCTTCGTCGCCGAACCAACAGATGTTACGCGCAGCCATAATTAGCTCGCCTGCACGCTCTGCAGTTAGGTCTTCGATGCCTTCTAGTTCATCAACGCCTTGGTCAGCTAGGTCTTCCAGTGTCGCAACGCCTTTTGCTGCTAGCTTGTAAGCCATTTCACGCTCAAGACCTTCAAGTGCAAGTAAGTCTTCAGCAGGCTCAACACCGTCGAAAGTTTCTTCTTTCGCTAGCGCTAGAGTAGTCAGTGCGTCTTTTGCGCGGTTACGTAGTTCTTCAACGATACCTTCGTCTAGACCGTCTACTTCAAGAAGCTCGTTCACAGGAACGTATGCTACTTCTTCAAGCGTAGAGAAGCCTTCTTCAACAAGCATTTGAGCAAAGTCTTCTTCAATGTCTAGGTGCTTCATGAAGTTTTCAATAGAAGCAACTGCTTCTTCTTGGTGCTTCTTCTCAAGATCAGCAACAGTCATTACGTTCAGTTCCCAACCAGTAAGTTGAGACGCTAGACGTACGTTTTGACCGCTACGGCCAATCGCTTGTGCTAGGTTATCCGCTTCAACAGCGATATCCATAGAGTGTGCGTCTTCATCAACGATGATTGAAGCAACATCAGCAGGAGCCATTGCGTTGATTACGAATTGAGCCGGGTTATCATCCCAAAGAACGATATCAATACGCTCACCACCAAGATCGTTAGAAACAGCTTGTACACGTGCGCCACGCATACCAACACACGCACCAACTGGGTCAATACGTTTGTCGTTTGTTTTCACAGCGATTTTAGCACGAGAACCAGCGTCACGTGCAGCACCTTTAAGTTCAATTAGCTCTTCACCAATCTCAGGCACTTCAACACGGAATAGTTCAGCTAGCATTTCTGGCTTCGAACGAGTAACGAAAAGCTGGAAACCACGAGCTTCTGGTTTAACTGCGTAAAGAAGACCACGAACACGGTCACCTGGACGGAAGTTTTCACGAGGAAGTTGGTCATCACGAAGGATTACCGCTTCAGCGTTGTTACCTAGGTCTAGAATAATAGTGTCACGGTTAACTTTCTTAACTGCGCCAGTTACTAGCTCGCCTTCGTTATCGATGAACTGCTCAACGATTTGAGCGCGTTCAGCTTCACGTACTTTCTGTACGATAACTTGCTTAGCCGTTTGAGTCGTAATACGGTCAAACGTTACTGATTCGATATCATCTTCAATGAAACCGCCAAGTTCGATCTCTGGGTCATCGTACTTTGCAGCTTCAATAGAGATTTCTTTTGTTGGGAATTCAACTTCCTCAACAGCTTCCCAACGACGGAAAGTTTCGAAATCACCCGTTTTACGGTCAATTTCAACACGAACTTCAATTTCTAGTTCGCTTTTCTTTTTTGTTGCCGTTGCAAGCGCGATTTCAAGCGCTTCAAAAATACGCTCACGAGGAACTGCTTTCTCATTTGAAACAGCTTCTACTACCGCCAAAATTTCTTTGTTCATTAATCTAGCCTCTTAAGCTCTTCTCTCTAGGAGAACTAAAATTTAGGGATCAGGTTAGCTTTCGCAATATTGCTCAGGACGAATTCTTCTTCTTGTCCTTCAACCAATACTTTCACTGTCTCGCCTTCGATAGATTGGATATCACCTTTCCATTTACGACGGTTGCCGACAGCCATTTTCAAAACGATGCTTACCTCGTGACCAATAAATTGTTGGTAATGCTCTGCTTTGAACAGTGGTCTCTCTAAACCTGGTGAAGACACTTCAAGGTTATAAGCCACTGAAATTGGATCTTCAACGTCCATTACGGCACTTACTTGGTGGCTAACTTCAGCGCAATCATCTACATTGATACCGTTTGGTGAATCGATGTAAATACGTAGCGTTGAGTGCTCACCAGCACGAATAAATTCTAATCCAACTAACTCATAACCTGATGCTGCTACTGGAGCGTCAAGCATTTCAGTAAGTTGTCTTTCTAAACCAGTCATTTAACCACTCCAGAAACAAAAAAAGGGCTCAAAGCCCAATTTAAATTCCAAGCAAACATTATCTAAATACATTTACAAATGCTTAGATAACAAAAAACCCCGTATAAGCCGGGGTTTTTGTTGCTGGACCCTTATATGTTAAGTGCCATCACATTCGATATCGCACCTAACTCACAGTGAGGTTCACACTGTGCAAACTTGCTACCAATACAAGCTATATAATAGCATTGAAATTGGTTGCGGGAGCCGGATTTGAACCGACGACCTTCGGGTTATGAGCCCGACGAGCTACCAAACTGCTCCATCCCGCGTCCGACTTGCGAGCATTATACGCCCAACAAGATGTTTTACAAGTTTGTAAACATGGTGCCGAGAGAGGGACTCGAACCCTCACACCCTAAGGCACTAGCACCTCATGCTAGCGTGTCTACCAATTTCACCATCTCGGCATCAAATCTTTACAGATTATTGTGGAATTTCGTCGCCTTGCGCCGGAACTTCACTCACTGCATCATCAGCTTGTTGAATCACCTGACCTTGGGTCGGGTCAATCCATTGTGACTCAGTTTTATGTGTAGACATATTACCAAGCACTAAGCTAAGGATAAAAAATGTAGTTGCAAAAATTGCAGTCATTCGGGTAAGGAAATTTCCTGAGCCACCAGCACCAAACACAGTGTTTGAAGCGCCAGCACCGAAAGAGGCTCCCATATCTGCGCCTTTACCTTGTTGAATCAACACTAGGCCAATTACACCAAGCGCTGCCAACAGGTAAATCACAAGTAGAACTGTAAACATTTTTCCACCTATGTTCCTAATTGTTGAGCCAGCGCCGTTCAAAAAACTATTTTTAAGAACAAGGCTAGCGACCTCCTAACTGAAGGCCGAGCAATACTAGCGAATGCGACGATGGCTGACAAGGAGAATTTGCTAAAAAATAAGCCTTTACCAAGTGAATGGTCAAAAAAAGGTCAAAAGCGACACAAAACTCATTTACGTCTCTTTTGACCGTTATATCTTTTGACCGTGATATAAGTCAACCACTTCTAATCACAGGCGCTATTCGCTGCGCCAGCTAAGTAAAAGGTTAAATTAGCAGTTTGCTTTTACTGCATCTGCAATCTTAAGCGCTGATGCTTGAACAAGCTCTGCATCTTCGCCTTCAACCATGACACGCAGTAGTGGCTCGGTACCAGACTTGCGTAATAGCACACGACCTTTCTCGCCAAGCTCAGCTTCTACTTCAACAACCGCTGCTTTTACCGCTTCAGCTTCCAATGGGTTTGAATCTCCGCTGAAACGAACGTTTTCTAGAACTTGAGGGTATAACGTCATGCCCTGAGACAGCTCATTCAGCGTCATTTCACTATCAACAACTGAAGCCAACACTTGCAGAGCAGCAACGATAGCATCACCCGTCGTCACTTTATCTAGTAGGATAACGTGCCCCGAGTTTTCAGCGCCGATCTTCCAGCCTTTAGCAAGAAGCTGTTCCATTACGTAACGGTCACCAACAGCAGCACGTACAAACGGAATACCTAACTGCTTAAGGCCGTTTTCCATACCCAGGTTGGTCATTAGTGTACCAACAACGCCGCCTTTCAACTCACCGCGACGCAGTGCATCACGAGCAATAATGTAAGCGATTTGGTCGCCATCAACTTTATTGCCTAGCTCGTCAACCATGATGATACGGTCACCATCACCATCAAAGCCAAGACCTAATGCCGCTTTTTCTTCAAGCACTTTTGCTTGCAGAGCACGTACATCCGTCGCACCGACTTCGTGGTTGATGTTAGTACCGTTTGGCTCAACACCAATCGCAACGACCTCAGCACCCAGTTCTTTAAATACAGCAGGCGCAATGTGGTAAGTCGCACCATGTGCACAATCGATAACGATCTTCATGCCAGCTAATGTCATTTTATGTGGGAACGTACTTTTACAGAACTCGATGTAACGGCCAGCCGCATCGTTCAAACGTACTGCTTTACCTAGCTCTGAAGAATCAACACATTCGATGTCTTTATCCAACTCTGCTTCAATTGCCAACTCGATATCGTCCGGCAGTTTTGTTCCCTCAGAAGAGAAGAACTTGATACCGTTATCGTAGTATGGGTTGTGTGATGCAGAGATAACGATCCCTGCTTCAGCGCGGAAGGTTTGAGTTAGGTAAGCCACAGCAGGTGTTGGCATTGGGCCAGTAAACGTAGCCTGAAGACCAGCAGCAGCAAGGCCAGCTTCTAGCGCTGACTCAAGCATGTAACCAGAGATACGAGTATCTTTACCAATGATGACTTTCTTTGTGCCTTGCTTCGCAAGAACACGACCCGCAGCCCAGCCAAGCTTCAGAACAAAATCAGGTGTAATCGGGTACTGGCCTACTTTGCCACGTACACCATCTGTGCCGAAGTAACGTCTCTTATCAGACATATTGATTTTCCTTAATTATGATTAGTGATTGTTATTCATCACTTCGATTATCTTCATCGCTTCCAATGTATCTTCAACATCATGAACGCGAATAATTTGTGCGCCTTTGATTGCAGCAATGGTAGCGCAAGTGACGCTAGCAACCATGCAATCTGCTGGAGCTTTGTCTAGTAGCTTAAAGATCATCGACTTTCTCGACATCCCCGCTAAGACTGGCAACCCAAGCCTGTGAAACTTTTCAAGGTGCGCTAATAGGTGGTAATTATGCTCAATGGTTTTACCAAAACCAAAACCAGGATCCAGAATCAGCTGATCTTTTGATATACCAACAGCCTCACAAGCCTCCACCCTTTCTTTTAAGAACGCTTCAACATCCATTAGGACATCATCGTAATTAGGGTTAGCTTGCATGGTTCTTGGCTGACCTTTCATGTGCATCAGGCAAACGGGCACATTAGCATCGGCGGCCGCTTCTAAAGCTCCGGGCTCTTGCAGTGCGCGCACATCATTGATCAAATCAGCCCCCGCTTCAACGGCTTGGCGCATCACTTCAGCTTTACTGGTATCAATGGAGATCCACACATCAAACTTAGCGCGAATTGCTTTAATGGCAGGAATAACGCGAGCGAGCTCTTCTTCTAAAGGAACGTCAGGCGCTCCCGGGCGAGTTGATTCACCACCAATGTCAATAATGCTAACACCAGCTTGAATCATTCGCTCTGCTTGCAGTAAAGCATTATCTAATGAATTGAATTTTCCGCCATCAGAGAAAGAGTCAGGCGTAACATTGAGGATACCCATCACATGTGGGCGGTCTAAAACGAGCGTTTTATTATGTGCTTTTAATATCATGGAAGGTGGGTCTTAAAGGTAAAAACATCTAGGGCTAGAAACAGAAAAACCCTGAGCGTACTCAGGGTTTTAATTTATAACTTAGCGATTAAGAATCTTTGTTTTGAGCATCATCTGTTTCAGATTTAACTTCTTCAACTTTCGACTCTTCAGCTTTTGGTTCCGCTTTAGCTTCTTCTGCCTTAGCTTCAGGTTTTGCTTCTTCCTTTGTAGGTTCAGCTTTTACCTGATCACCCCAACCAGCTGGATCACGAATCTCTTGCTTACGCTCCATCAAGTCATCAATTTGACCTGCATCGATCGTTTCGAACTTCATTAGAGCGTCTTTCATCGAATGCATGATATCCATGTTATCTTCAAGAATCTTCTTAGCTCTATCGTAGTTACGGTCGATAAGGATACGAATCTCTTCATCGATAAGCTTAGTCGTGTCATCAGAAACGTGCTTAGCTTGGCTCATGCCGCGACCTAGGAAAACTTCACCTTCTTCTTCTGCGTAAAGAAGAGGACCCAATTTCTCAGAGAAGCCCCACTGCGTAACCATCTTACGAGCAATATCAGTTGCACGTTCGATATCGTTAGACGCACCAGTTGACACTTTGTCTTTACCGTAAATAAGTTCTTCAGCAAGACGACCACCGTACAGGCTAGAAATCATAGACTCTAGATGTTGGCGAGACATGCTCACACGATCTTGCTCTGGCAAGTACATGGTTACACCAAGCGCACGACCACGTGGAATGATTGACACCTTGTACACTGGATCGTGTTCAGGTACCAAACGACCAACAATTGCGTGACCCGCTTCGTGGTAAGCCGTTGACTCTTTCACTTCTTCAGACATAACCATTGAACGGCGCTCTGCACCCATCATAATTTTGTCTTTCGCAAGTTCAAACTCAACCATAGATACATTGCGCTTGTTACCACGAGCAGCAAATAGCGCCGCTTCGTTCACAAGGTTCGCAAGATCTGCACCAGAGAAGCCTGGAGTACCACGAGCGATCAGCGACGGTTCAACATCACCTGATAGTGGCACTTTACGCATGTGTACTTTAAGAATCTGTTCACGACCACGTACATCCGGTAGACCAACCACAACTTGACGGTCAAAACGACCAGGACGAAGTAATGCAGGGTCTAGTACGTCTGGACGGTTAGTCGCAGCGATAACGATAATACCTTCGTTACCTTCGAAACCATCCATCTCAACCAACATTTGGTTCAGTGTTTGTTCACGTTCATCGTGACCACCACCAACACCAGCGCCACGTTGACGACCTACAGCATCAATTTCATCGATAAAGATGATACAAGGTGCCGCTTTCTTCGCTTGTTCGAACATGTCACGCACACGAGATGCACCAACACCAACAAACATTTCAACGAAGTCAGAACCAGAGATAGTAAAGAACGGTACTTTCGCTTCACCGGCAATCGCTTTTGCAAGCAATGTTTTACCCGTACCAGGAGGACCAACCAACAGGATACCTGTCGGGATCTTACCACCTAGCTTTTGGAAGCGGCTTGGGTCACGAAGGTAGTCCACAAGCTCTTTCACGTCTTCTTTTGCTTCGTCACAACCAGCAACATCAGCAAACATGGTTTTGATTTGTTCTTCGCTCATCATTCGAGCTTTACTCTTACCGAAAGACATCGCGCCTTTACCGCCGCCGCCGCCTTGCATTTGACGCATGAAGAAAATCCATACACCAATCAGTAAGATCATTGGGAACCATGAGATGAAGATAGTGCCAAGCAGGCTCTGCTCTTCAGGTGGTGTACCCTGAACTTTTACGTTTTGATTAATTAAGTCATCAAGTAGCTTTTGATCATAAACAGGCATGTAAGTTACATACTTAGAACCACCACCACGACGTGTGAAAGTGATTTCGCTGTTATTGAACTGTGCGTCTTGAATCTGGCCTTGGCCAACTTCCTGTACAAACGTGGTGTAATCTACTGCTCTGCCGTTACTTTCCCCAGGGCCGAAGCTCTGGAATACCGACATCAACACTACCGCGATAACAAGCCACAGAATTAAATTTTTTGCCATGTCACTCAAGGTGTAAGCCTCTCGATAACTAATTGTAATTAAAGGTAGGGTACTACAGTTTGTAACCTGTAGCCATGTTGTTAACTCTCACTCTTGGAAGAGAATCGTTAACCTTTGTAACCAGTGGCTACGATAAACACTTCACGAGATCGAGCTCGAGAAGAGTCGGGTTTTCTAACTTTTACTGTTTTAAACATCTCGCGGACGTCCTTAACGTATTGGTCAAACCCTTCGCCTTGGAATACTTTTACAACAAAACTACCATTGGTAGCTAGAACTTGTCGACACATATCCAAAGCTAATTCAACTAAATACATAGCTCTTGGCTGATCCACAGAGTTGTTGCCTGCTATATTAGGTGCCATATCTGACATCACGACATCAACCATGTTTGGTTGTATACGTTCCAACAAGGCATCTAGCACAGCTTCTTCGCGGAAATCGCCTTGTAAAAAGCTAACACCAGCAATCGGATCCATTGGTAACAAGTCACACGCAATGATTTGTCCGTTGTCTCCAACAATCTTAGCAGCATATTGAGACCAACCGCCAGGTGCTGCACCCAAATCCACAATGGTCATCCCAGGAGACAGCAATTTATCTTTCGTTTGAATCTCTTCCATTTTGAAATAAGCACGTGAACGATAGCCTTTCTTTCTTGCTTCATTTGCGTACTTGTCGTCGAAGTGTTCCTTCAACCAACGGCCTGAACTGGCCGAGTGTTTCTGTTTGCTCATTGGATACCTAAATTGGAGGAAAGTACTAATTGCTGAATAAATTATAGTCTTCAGCTTTAGATGGCGTTAAAATAGGTTTTTTCAACCCTAATAGTAAAGAAAATTGGCCGCGTAATGAACCTAAGTACCAAACAAAAGCAGCATCTAAAGGGCCTAGCTCACAGTTTAAAACCTGTTGTGCTAATGGGCGCAAATGGACTTACTGAAGCTGTTCTAGCGGAAATCGAATTAGCTCTAGACCACCACGAACTGATCAAGATTAAAGTTGCATCAGAAGACCGTGAGACTAAGCAACTGATTATCGATGCAATTGTACGTGAAACTAAAGCTGAGAAAGTACAGACTATCGGTAAAGTTCTAGTACTGTTCCGCCAGTCAGAAGCACGTAAAATCGAGATTCCACGTAAATAAGCGAGTTTGATATAAGCTAACTTCACTAATAGGAAGCCACAGCGCTTATCTTTTAGTGTAGCGTGAGAAACGAAAAAGGTCGCATTTAGCGACCTTTTTACTTATCAGAAACAAAGAAAATTCAATTAGATATATTCTACTTTGTCGATTTCGAAGTCTTTGTCACCACCAGGGGTAGAGATCATGACTTCGTCGCCTTCCATTTTACCGATAAGACCGCGAGCAATTGGCGATTTCACAGAAATGCGACCCGTTTTGATGTCTGCTTCGTCTTCTGAAACGATTTGGTAGCGGAACTCATCATCGGTATCCACATCAATCAGTGTCACTGTCGTACCAAAGATAATCTTGCCCGTATTATCCATTTGCGTTACATCGATGATCTGAGCCAGTGATAGCTTATATTCAATATCACGGATCTGAGCTTCACAAATACCCTGCTCTTCACGAGCGGCGTGGTATTCAGCATTCTCTTTCAGGTCACCTAGTTCACGTGCTTCACCAATAGCTGCTGAGATAACAGGGCGTAGCTTAAGTAGGCGATCTAATTCGTCACGTAGCTGCTGAGCGCCACGTACTGTCATTGGAACCTTTTCCATTTTTTACCTCTATGCCAAAGCTTTCTTTGGCCAACATAAATACACCCAACGTATTTATTGGGTGATAGAAACAAAACGATTTGGCTTAGTGTAAACAAACTTTATGGCTAAATCACCTTTATTCCACTTTGCGTTATAAAAGCTTTATCTAGGTCTAAATTACAGACATCACAAAAATGAATAATAACCTCCCCATCAATAAGTGGAGAGTTAAATACCTAAAAAAACAAAAAACAAACAAAATAAACACAGATCACACTTTTATAAAACACACTCAAAAACAACTACTTAAACAAAAAAGAATATAATAAAACAGTGTTCATTTTTTAGTTTTATATCATTTTACTAACTGACCATGGAACTTTAGAGGTAAAAAGTAACCCATGGATTGCACTGGCATTTTCAGACTTCTGTTCTAATCATGATTATGAAGCCTGATTAATACAGGCAATACACAAAAGGGTTCAAATCCTTAATAAAACTTCTATGGACAGTAATTAGGAAATAATAACATGAACAAGACTATGATCGCGCTTGCTGTATCTGCTGCAGCTCTTGCTACTAACGCAGTGGCAGCCGACGGTAAACAAGCTGGTGATATTGCCGGCACTTCTGTATACAGCTCAAACGGCACTTCTCTAGAGATCGGTGGTCGTGCGGAAGCTCGTCTATCGATGAAAGATGGCAAAGCTGAAGACAAAACACGTGTACGTCTTAACTTCCTAGGTAAAGTTGAAATCCAAGACGGCCTATACGGCGTTGGTTTCTACGAAGGCGAATTCACAACTGCTGAAAACGGTGGTGCTACAGACAGCAACAGCGACAGCATCACAAACCGTTACACATACGCTGGTATTGGCGGTACATTCGGTGAAGTTACATACGGTAAAAACGACGGTGCGCTAGGCGTTATCACTGACTTTACCGATATCATGTCTTACCACGGTAACTCAGCGGCAGACAAAATCGCAGTTGCTGACCGTTCAGACAACATGCTTTCGTACAAAGGTCAATTCCAAGATCTAGGCGTTAAAGCAAGCTACCGCTTCGCTGACAGTGATGGCGGTAAAGTAAACGGTGAAATCAACGACAACGGCAAAGATGGCTACTCTCTATCTGCTATCTACGCAATCGGTGATTCTGGCGTTAAACTAGGTGCTGGTTACGCAGACCAAGATCAATCTAACGAGTACATGCTTTCTGCATCTTACCGCATGAGCGATTTCTACTTCGCAGGTGTATTCACTGATGGTGAAAAACAAGCGACGACAGCAACTGGCGCTGAATACAACAACAGATCTGTAGATTACACAGGTTACGAATTTGCAACGGCTTACACACTAGATCAAACTGCATTCACGCTAACGTACAACAATGCAGAAACTGACGGTGAAACTTCTGCAGATAACGTTGCAATCGATGCAACTTACTACTTCAAGCCTAACTTCCGTACTTACATCTCGTACAACTTCAACCTAATCTCTGAAGGCGACAAGATCGGTACAACAAACCTAGTGGCAAACGGCAACGCAACCTCTGCTCAAGCTGAAGACGAAATCGCTCTAGGTCTACGTTACGACTTCTAATTCTGATTATCTAATTGATTAATTAGTTAATTGAGAATCAAAACGCCCGCTATCTAGCGGGCGTTTTTTATATCTGTATACTGAAAACATCAGCCATCCAAGAAATCTTCTATGCGCCTTCTATCCACACTACTTGTATGTAGTTTTTCCATTAGCGCTTTCTCAGTTAACGCTTACGCCCCTTTAGATAAACTGCCTGATGGCAGTAGCACCAGTGTGATTTTGGAATCCCTGAGTGGCGTCTCAAATAAAATGAATTCCAACAGTGATGGCTTCTATCCACCCGCCAGTACTTTAAAGCTGGTGACAGCTTTGGCGGCTAAGTTGGAATTAGGGGATGACTTTCACTACATGACCAGCATTGCCCGTTCTGGGAATGACTCAATCATTTCATTTAGTGGCGACCCAACGCTGCAACGAGAACAGCTTAAAAGCCTTTTGGCTCAATACGCTAAGTCTCAATCAAGAACCATAAAGGGCAACTTATACCTCGATAACTCGACTTTTACGGGCTATCAGCGAGCGGTGGGTTGGCCTTGGGACATTCTAGGCGTTTGTTACAGCGCGCCTTCTAGTGCAATGACCTTAGACAGCAACTGCGCACAAGCCTCTATTTATACAAAAGATAATGGTACGACACGCGTTTATATTCCCGCTCACTATCCGATAGACGTGACGACCACTGCCACCACGGTAACTCGCTCTGGGCAAAAGGCAACACAATGCGACTTAGAGCTCATCACCACACCAGATAACGCTTACAAGCTCTCTGGTTGCTTAGTTGAACGTAAAAAGCCACTGCCACTCAAGTTCGCGATTCAAAATCCAGAACTTTATACCTATCAAGTCGTTACGTCGCTTCTCAAAGAACTGAAAATAGAAGTAAAAGGTGATGTGATTATTGGTAAAAAAGCGAAAGCAGACAAAACCACGTTAGTCGCTAGTCACAACTCAGAAAAGCTTCCTGAACTGCTCGATATCATGCTCAAGAAGTCGGATAACCTTATCGCAGATAATCTAACTAAAACGCTAGGAGCGACATTTTATGTTCAACCGGGTAGCTTCAATAACGGTACTGAAGCGATAAAACAGATATTACTGACCAAGGCTAATATTGACCTCCGTAAAGCGCAGCTCGTCGATGGTTCAGGGTTATCCAGAAATAACCGAATGAGGTCACAGACCATGGCTCAAGTGCTTCGTTATATCTGGGAAAACGATCAACAGCTCAACCTGATTGAGGCTATGCCTACATCTGGCACTGATGGAACGCTCAAATACCGTCAAAGCATGAGAAAAGCACCGATTCAAGGCAACATTATCGCCAAAAGTGGTTCTCTATACGGCAGTTACAACATGGCGGGATACGGATTAGATAAGGCGGGAAAACCAAGCTCTCTGTTTGTGCAGTTTGTTCGTGATTACTTCCCTGAAGAACAAGATCCAGACAAACCAGTGGAAGCACCTATCACCCAGTTTGAACGTGCTTTCTACAAAGATGTGGTCGAGTTCAGTCAAACACAAAGCAAATCTAAGTAATGCTTAGCTCTGTGTAAACTTCTACTTTAATAACAAAAATGGCGCTGAAGACCTTCAATCTTCAGCGCCATTTTTATTTCTCAGATGTATTTAGCTATTTTTATCAGCTTTTAAGCGATTCCTAGAAATAAGTTCACCACAGTGAAGTAGATCCACATTCCTGAGATATCCACTATCGATGCAAGTACTGGGCTCACTAACACCGCTGGATCAAGCTTAAATAGCCTAGCAACTATCGGTAACCCTCCGCCGAGTACAGTTGATATGGTCACCTGAATAAACAGCGCGACCGCAATCGCTAATGCAATCATGTTGATGTCATAACCACCTGTCGATTGGTTTTCACTGAATAGCAAAATGCGCCCAATCATAACTACGGCAATCGCTAGAGCTAAACAAATAGCAACTCTAAACTCTTTCCACAGCACGT
Organism: Vibrio sp. 10N.247.311.12; assembly: GCF_041467515.1. Taxonomy (NCBI): domain Bacteria; kingdom Pseudomonadati; phylum Pseudomonadota; class Gammaproteobacteria; order Vibrionales; family Vibrionaceae; genus Vibrio; species Vibrio sp. 10N.247.311.12. Next base: position 58,354 of record NZ_JBFSUV010000013.1, on the reverse strand, counting down.
TAGCCCATTGGCGTTTTTTCAACTCACCGGTGGCTAAGGCTCGGATCACCAAAGTCGCGGCTTGTGTTCCGGTATTACCACCAGCAGCAGCAATTACCGGCATGTAGATTGCCAAAAGAACCAACTGACTGAGAATGTCTTCATACTGAGCAATGATAAGCCCTGAGACGATTCCCAATAGTGCTAACGCAATAATCCAACCGATACGCTGCCTGACGTGGCTCATGACGCCAGTCGAAAGGTAACCCTGTTGAGGTTCTACCTCAGAGTAGATCAGCCCTAGTTGGTGAGCTAGATGTCGAGAGCGCTTCTCAAAGCCCTGCTCTTCTAGCTCACTAAGTAAAGTCTGAATCGTACTCAAAGAGCATTGCCCCAGCACTAGCACCGCATCTTCGAGCGGCATTCGATTCAAAAGATTAATTTGTTGTTCACGTCCGTACTGTTGAAATGCATTCGATACAGCTTGGATGTCTTGCTCTGAGTACAGAGCTTCAATAGATAAAAAAGTGTTGTTCATTACCGTCATGGCGAATCTCCCGATTGGCAAAGGTAACGACCATCAAAACAAATAGCCTATAGCTAATACACCAAGAGCGTACAGCTAAGCGCACCAAGAGCTGAAAGCTACTGATGTGTCTACTTGTTAGAATCTAGTGTGTGGAAAAGAATGCGGGGGAAAACAAAGATACCCTACCTGAACGGCAGGACAATAGATCAATACCGAGACAGGTTATTCTTCTCCATTCAAACTAGGAGGATGGTCGGTATTGTTCATAAAAATCTCCAGAATTACTGTCAATTTGACAGCGCGCATAGTGTAGCAATAGGCGTTTCAAAGTTTCGTCAATTTTAAGTCAATAAAAAAGGCATCCGTGGATGCCTTTGGTTCAATTATTGATGTGCATTATTACTTAATAGTAATACGAGCAAACTTACGCTTACCTACTTGGTAAACGGCAGTACCTGCTTCAGGCACGAATTTGCTGTCTTCAATCTTCTCGCCTTCAAGCTTAGCCGCACCTTGCTTGATCATACGCATCGCATCAGAAGTCGAGTTTACAAGACCCGCTTCTTTTAGAACGTTCGCAATTGGCAGGCCTGCTTCGAATTCAAACTCCGGCATTTCATCAGGAACTTGGTTCTTAGCAAAACGGTTAACGAACTCTTGCTCAGCGGCTTCAGCATCTGCTTCACTGTGGAAACGAGCGATGATCTCTTTAGCAAGAAGCACTTTAACGTCACGCGGGTTCTTACCTGCATCAACGCCAGCTTTCAGTTCCGCAACTTCTTCAAGAGGACGGAAAGACAGCAGCTCGTAGTAGCTCCACATTAGATCGTCAGAGATAGACATGATCTTACCAAACATCTCGCTTGGTGCTTCGCTAATACCGATGTAGTTATGCGCAGACTTAGACATCTTCTTAACACCGTCTAGACCAACAAGTAGTGGCATCATTAGTACCGCTTGTGGTTTTTGACCTGCTGCTTTTTGCAGTTCACGACCCATTAGAAGGTTAAACTTCTGGTCAGTACCGCCAAGCTCAACGTCGCTCTCTAATGCAACAGAGTCGTGACCTTGTAGAAGTGGGTACATGAATTCGTGGATTGCGATCGGTTGACCACCAGCGTAACGCTTTTTGAAGTCATCACGCTCAAGCATACGAGCAACAGTTTGGTTAGAAGCAAGACGAATCATGCCTTCAGCGCCAAGCTCAGATAGCCATTCAGAGTTGAAACGAATTTGCGTCTTCGCAGGATCTAGAATCTTGAATACTTGCTCTTTGTAAGTTTCAGCATTCTTCAATACGTCTTCGCGGCTTAGCGGTGGACGTGTTGAGTTTTTACCTGATGGGTCACCAACCATTGCAGTGAAATCACCGATAAGGAATGTCACTTCATGACCAAGCTCTTGGAAAGCACGAAGCTTGTTAAAGATAACCGTATGGCCTAGGTGGATATCTGGAGCTGTTGGATCGGCACCCAGCTTAATGCGTAAAGGACGACCTTCTTTTAGTTTTGCAATCAGTTCGTCTTCTGGAATCAGTTCTTCTACGCCACGTTTGATCTCGGCTAGTGCAGCTTCAATACTCGCCATTCTTGTTCACTCCCACAGATTTGGCAAAAATACATTAATTAGACATCTTACTTGAATAGCGATGTATTTTGAAACCAGTTACACTATTCCGTCGTCGATTTTCATAATATTTACAGAACGAACCGGAACATGTTGTCTATTTTTGCACGCCTTCCTATTTTGCACCGGGCTTTTATCGCATTTTTTAGTGCCATAATTTTCGTCGCGATTTTCTTACTCCCCGACGTCAACAGTTTGCGTGACGATTCGGGCGCTTTAGTTGTGGGAAAACATTACCCACTGACTATCAATGCCTCTGCACTTATTAGCTCAAGTGACGCTCCACCGACGGCAGTGCTCAATTGGGAGAAATACACCGTTCGCTCTGGCGAAAGCACCTCTGTTTTATTTGAACGTATTGGCCTCTCATACCGTCTGCTGATCACGCTACTCAATACCAATAATGATATTAAGAAGCAGCTGTCTAACCTAAGACCTGGTGATGTCTTGCAGTTCGGCTTTGATGAAAACAACGACCTTATTCAGTTAAAACGACAACTTAGTGCGTTTGAAAGCTTCAAGATCACTAAATCTGGCGATTCTTTCTCCTCAAGTTTCGACAAAAAAGAAGTGGTATACCAATACAATTATGCCGAAGCCAACATCACCTCTAACTTCTGGAACGCTGGCGTCAGCGCAGGTTTAACCGCAAACCAAATTATGGAACTGGCCGGCATCTTCGGTTGGGATATCGACTTTGCGTTAGATATTCGTAAGAACGACAGCTTCAAAATCTTATACCAAGAGAAAGTGGTTGAAGGTGAAGTAGTTGGTCGCGGTAAGATCATGGCAGCCGTATTCAAAAACCAAGGCGATTCATTTACCGCGGTATTGGATGATAAAAGCGGCAACTACTTCGATGAAAATGGTCGTGCGATGAAGAAGGCGTTCTTGCGCTCACCAATTGATTTTCGTCGCGTAACATCGAACTTTAACCCTACCAGGAGACACCCAGTAACCGGTAAGATTCGAGCTCACCGCGGTACTGACTACGCAGCCCCTGTTGGCACGCCTATCTGGGCAGCCGGTGACGGTATTGTTCAGAAGTCAGGTTACAACCAATTCAATGGTAACTACGTGTTCATCCGCCACAGCAACACCTACATCACCAAGTACCTGCACATGAAGCGACGTATGGTGAAAACCGGTCAGCGCGTAAAACAAGGCCAAACCATTGGTACTTTGGGCGGTACAGGCCGTGTGACTGGCCCGCACTTACATTATGAATTCTTGGTTAATGGCGTACATAAAAATGCGCGTACCGTGAAATTGCCTCAATCCAAATCGTTAACTGGTAAAGCAAAAGCAACCTTTATTGCCAACTCAGAGATTCGATTAAGAAACCTTGAGCGATACGGTCAGTTACTAGCGACTAACTAGGCGTTTGTACGCTTCACTGCAAAATAGAAAAATGCAAAGAGCGCCCATCAAGGCGCTCTTTTTTATGCTCACATACCACAACTAGCTACTGTTTTTCAGGTTTGTTGTTCCGTCCAAGCATTAACAAACAAGGGGTTAATACTAAAGTCAGCACCGTGGCAAACGCCAAACCACCAGCAATAGCGGTCGCAAGCTGTGACCACCATTGTGTACTTGGCGCGCCAAACTCTATCTTTTGATTAATCAGGTCGATGTTCATCTCTAACACCATCGGCATTAAACCTAAGATAGTCGTAACCGTCGTGAGCATTACTGGCCTTAAACGCTGAACACCGGTTCTTAGAATCGCATCTCGCTTGTCCAAGCCTCTTTTGATGAGCCGATTATAAGTATCAATCAACACGATGTTGTTGTTCACGACTATGCCGGCGAGCGCTATTACCCCAATTCCCGACATCACAATGCCAAACGGACGTTGGAAGATCAGTAAGCCAACGAACACGCCAACGGTCGAAAACAATACAGCACTCAGAATCAAAAACGCTTGATAGAAGCTATTGAACTGAGTAATCAGAATCAAAGCCATTATCGCCAAAGCAACCAAGAAAGCACTTTGTAAAAAGGCTGACGAGTTTTCTTGTTCTTCGTTTTGACCACGGATGCGAAATTCCACGCTACTCGGCAGCCCTAGCTCACTCAATGCTTGTTCGATCTTTGGTAGTTCGAGAGCAAGGTTATACCCTTCTTCCATATCCGCCATGATGTTCACCACACGCTTGCCATCAAGGCGTTTAATGGTGTCTTGCTTATGGTCGGGAACGATCTGAGCGAAATTAGTAATAGGTACTAAACCTGCTGGCGTTTTCACCCTAAGCTGGTCGAAGCGCCCGATATCACGCTTATCATTAGGGTAGCGCACCAAGATATCGACCTCTTCTGAAGAGTCATCGGGCAGATAATCACCAATCTTGAGACCATTAGTCACGAATTGAACGGTATTACCCACTAAGGTCGCATCAGCTGCAAAGCGCGCAGCATCGTCGCGGCGAATATCCACCTTCCAATCGATGCCATCTTTACTCGCAGTATCGCTGATATTGGTCAGTGCTTTATTTCCATCAGCCCAACCTCTCACAATTTTTGCAGCCTGATTGAGCTGCTCTGGAGTTCTTGCCGACAGCTCAATCACTAAGTCATTTTCAACCGGAGGCCCAGCATCAGGGAACTTATATTCAATCTCAACACCAGCGTATTGATCGGTTTGTACCTTCAACTCATCAATAATCGCCTTAACGCTGCGTCGATATTGCCAGTCAACAGGCGTAATTGAGATCAAACCAATCTGGTCGTCACCACCAGTACGCGTGTAAACGGTATCGAACTCATCATGATTGAGCATCATCAGTTCAATATCACGCATGATGTCATCCTTTTCTTGGATAGACAGATCCCCATGCGAGCGAACTTTGACATTAAAGAATGGCGGATCAACTTCTGGGAAGAACTCTGCACCTAGACCTGCTTTTGAATAAGTAAAACCAACTGCAACCGCGAGCAGTGCCGCACTGAACAAAATCTTAAAGGGGTGTTTAATCGCTAAAGAAAGCGTGTGGTAGTAAGCCTTGGTTAAACCAGTAGCCTGTGAAAAGTCACCATTATGCAGTGCGACCATTCGAGCTTGGCTTTTAGACGATACGTATTGAGGTTTGCCAATCAAACCGCCCAGCACGGGCACAAACAACAACGCCATGATCAATGATGCAGTTAAAGTCGCGATCAGAGTTAGTGGTAAGAACTTCATAAATTCGCCCGTCACATCAGGCCAAAACAGTAACGGGGCAAATGCGGCTAAGGTTGTGGCAGTCGATGCGGTTATCGGCCACGCCATCCGTTTCGCTGCATCTCGGTAAGCGGCTTTGCGCCCTTCACCCTCTTGCATTCGCCTGTCTGCAAATTCGGTCACCACAATCGCACCGTCTACTAGCATCCCCACCGCCATAATCAGAGAGAACAGCACTACGATGTTGACGGTTAAGCCAAACACCGAAAGAACCAATAACCCGGTTAGGAATGAGCCTGGAATGGAAATACCCACTAACAAAGCGGTACGCACACCAAGAATCGCGATGATAACGATCACCACCAGAATAATGGCGGATAAGATATTGTTTTGCAGATCATTAAGCATGATCTTCACATCTTTAGATTCATCCCAGGTGTATTTGACCAACAGGTTATTTGGCCATTCCGCTTGCTGCTGAGCACCAGCCATTACCGCTTTGACTAGCTCAACGGTTTCGATGATGTTCTCACCTGCACGCTTCTTGATATCCAACACCACCGCAGATTTGCCATCTAAACGAGCAAAACTTTCAGGATCTCGAAACGCTCGACGAACTGTAGCGACATCGCCAAAAGTGACCACCTGCTTGCCATCCACTTTAATAGGCAACTCAAGCACGTCTTTTAAGGAGTTAAATACCGAAGGGACTTTGACAGAAAAACGTCCGTAGCCAGTATCAACAAAACCTGCGGCCACCACTCGATTGTTCAGAGCGATCAGATTATAGATATCCGCTTGATCTAAGCTGTAGCTCTCCATCAATAACGGATCGACAATGATCTCGACGATGTCAGCGCGATCGCCCGCAATATCGACTTCAAGGATTTGGCGATAGCTTTCTAATTTGTCTCCAAGCTCTCGGGCAATTTGCACTATGGTGCGCTCAGGAACGGTACCGAATAGCACAACAGACAAAACAGGTTGCTCAGAAGCCAGCGTCACCTCATTTACGGTCGGTTCGTCACTGTCTTCTGGTAGTTTTGGTTTAGCCAGATCAACCGCGTCACGCACATCGGCCATTGCTTTGGTGAGATCGACGCCAACATTAAACTCCAACACAACAGAGGCGTGCCCTTCTGCTGCGGTTGCTGTCATCTCTTTTACGCCTTCGATTGACCTAAGCTCTTGCTCAATAGGTCGAACCAATAAACGTTCTGCATCGGTTGGCGAAATACCTTGGTGCCCAACAGAGACATAGATAATAGGGATAGTAATGTCTGGGCTCGATTCTTTGGGGATCGTGATATAAGTGACGACACCAGCGACCAAAATAAGCGCCAAAAGGGAAAGCATTGTTCGAGCGCGAGACAAGGCTGCATCAATAATTGAATACATCGGCAATCTCCTACTCTGCGGTTACATTTGAGAGTTCAGCACCTTGCTCAACAGCAATCACAGAATCACCATCACGCACAAAGCCTTGACCTACGGTGATGATGTCGACGCGTTGACCTAGCCCAGTGAGCCACACTCCATCTTGTTCTGCCTTCACTAGCTGAATGCCTACAAATTTCACAGTTGGTGAGTCATCGACTGAAACCAAGGTTTTGACCCCAAGGTTACCCGCCTCATCCAATGCCAGCATCGCCGGTGTTATCTTGATTGCGTCTCTTGTTTCTAGGTTGAGTTTTACTTCGGCACTGACACCTGCAGGTAATAGGCCTTTGGAGTTATCGATTTCAATCTCGATTGGGAAAGTATTGGTAGAGGCTGAAGAGATTCGAGAAACATAACGTAAGCGGCCTTCCGCTTCTTCTCTTCCCAGCAAGCGAACCAAAGCGGATTGATTGACTAACAAATGCTGGATATGACGTTCACTGACATCGGCTTCGATGACCAGAGGGTCGAGGTCAATCACTCCCGCGACCGGATCGCCAACCCCAACAAAGTCACCAAGCTCAACCATTAAGTCTTGAACCACACCAGAGAACGGGGAAGTAATTACAGTATTCTTTAAAGCCAACTCCGCATTGCGCATCATGGCTTTCGCTTCTGTTAACGAAGCCTCTGCGGTGGTGTAGGCGATTTCGCCTTGCAGCCCTCTTTTCTTCAGTGACTGCGCCGCTTTGAACTCTTTCTGCTTCAAGCGATATAACGCAGATGCTCGCTCTAACTGTATTTCCAAATCACCTTTATCTATCTGAGCAATCGCCTGCCCTGCTTTAACCACATCGCCTTTCACAACGTTCAATCTGACAATTTTTCCCGCGACTTCTGCACCTAGACGAGCATGCCTATCGGGTGCCGTTCTTCCATAGAGATCAATCGTTTTAAAGGTCGGTGATGAGGTGAATGTTTGAAAGGAAACCTTAGCCAACGGAATTTCTGTCGCCTTTTTTTCAGGTGACTCTTCTGCTTGCCCTACGCCTAAACCAAGCCAGATCGACAACAACACGACTAGAGTCAGAGAAACCAGCCACGGCTGCTTCAATTTCTGAAAAAGTGGTGAGTTAGAAAATAGAGTGGGCATAACAAATCCTTTTGTCCGATGTCATTCAGGCGCGCTAGTTGGCTTAATAGCGTGATGTGCAACTTCCTTATGCACAAAGGTAACCTTAACAGACCAATCCTCAACGAAGTTGGACGCTATCGACAGTTTAAAAAATATGCCGTGTACTAAAAATGAGAGGAATGCCTTGAAAAGTAATAAGTTACTAAGTAAAAACAAAAACGCCGAACATAAGTTCGGCGTTTGAAATGTATCTAATACAGCTTTGAGCTCAAGCTATTTTTCAGCTCACGCTAGACGCTAAATGATGCGCCACAACCACATGTTGTTGTCGCATTCGGGTTGTTCACAAAGAAACGTGCGCCTTCTAGACCTTCAGTGTAATCAACCATGCCGCCCATTAAGTACTGTAGGCTCATTGGGTCAACAACCAGCGTTACACCGCTGTTTACAATCGTAGTGTCGCCATCATTTACTTTTTCATCAAATGTGAAGCCGTATTGGAAACCGCTACAACCACCACCTGTAATGTATACACGTAGTTTTAGTTCTGGGTTTTCTTCTTCAGCAATTAGCGTTTGTACGCGGGTAGCTGCTGCATCAGAAAAAGACAATGGGATATTTACTTCGCTCACGACAACCTCTCTTACCTGTGTCAAAAACAACATGATACAAATCTAATTCGAGACCAGTGTTGTTGAGTATTTTCTTATATTCCGGTGATTATCTAATACCTGACTGAAACGTTCAAGTATTCACCACAGGATCGGTCCTTTTACTGCTGTAAACTCACCAATATCTAACAATTAAAACGTGTAACCACACAAAACAACCAGATTCGGGTGATTATCTGGGCGAAAGCATTCCTAGTTGGATTAGGGATAGGTACAATGCGTGCCAATTGGTCCGACAGTCAAAAGAGGATATATCAATGACCAAATCAGCAGAGCTGTACGAAAAAGCACAGCAAACTATTCCTGGTGGCGTAAACTCTCCAGTTCGTGCATTCAATGGCGTAGGTGGTTCTCCAATCTTCGTTGAACGCGCTGATGGCCCACTTATTTTTGATGCTGATGGTAAAGCGTATATCGATTACGTTGGCTCTTGGGGGCCAATGATCCTTGGTCACAACCACGCTGTTATTCGTGATGCTGTGATTGCAGCAGCTCAACGCGGCCTTAGCTTCGGTGCTCCAACCGAAACTGAAATCAAAATGGCTGAACTTGTCTCTGAGATGGTTCCATCAATGGAACAGCTGCGTATGGTGAGCTCGGGTACAGAAGCAACAATGAGTGCGATTCGTCTAGCTCGTGGCTTCACTGGTCGTGACAAAATTCTTAAGTTTGAAGGCTGTTACCACGGCCACGCAGACAGCCTACTGGTAAAAGCTGGTTCAGGCGCACTGACTTTGGGTCAACCAAGCTCTCCAGGTGTTCCTGCTGACTTTGCTAAGCTGACACTAACGGCAACATTCAACAACCTAGATTCTGTACGTGAAATCTTCGCGGCAAACAAAGGCGAGATCGCTTGTATCATCGTTGAGCCAGTAGCGGGCAACATGAACTGTATCCCTCCTGTAGAAGGCTTCCACGAAGGTCTACGTGAAATCTGTGATCAAGAAGGTGCATTGCTAATCTTTGATGAAGTAATGACAGGTTTCCGCGTTGCTGAAGGTTGTGCTCAGGCTTACTACAACATCAAGCCAGACCTAACGTGTCTTGGTAAAGTGATTGGCGGCGGCATGCCTGTCGGTGCTTTCGGTGGTCGTAAAGACGTGATGCAATACATCGCACCAACTGGCCCTGTTTACCAAGCGGGTACGCTTTCAGGTAACCCTGTTGCAATGGCTGCTGGCTACGCATGTTTGAACCTTCTACGAGAAGAAGGCAACGAAAAGCGTCTAGCTTCAAAAACTAAGCAGTTGGCAAAAGGCTTCAAGCAACTTGCTGACAAGCACGGCATCCCGATGCTAGTTCATCAAGTTGGCGGTATGTTTGGTTTCTTCTTCACAGATCAAGAAACTGTGACGTGCTACGAAGATGTAACTAAGTGTGATGTAGAACGCTTCAAGCGCTTCTTCCACCTAATGTTAGATCACGGTGTTTACCTTGCACCTTCAGCATTCGAAGCAAGCTTTACTTCTCTTGCTCATGGTTCAAAAGAACTTGATGCAACACTAGAAGCTGCCGACCGCTCTCTTGCGATCATTGCTGCTGAAAGCAAATAATCGAAAGCACTTTATAAGTCGCTAACCGATTGAATTTAGGGCTGCATTAAATGCAGCCCTTTTTATATATCGCGCTCACCAGCCAAAAAATATGACAGCTTATTTAGCCGTCGACTAAGGCTAAAGCTGAACCAAAAGCGATTAACGTTCCCAGAAAAGAAAAACCAACAACATCAAGGTACCGAGGAACATTCTGAACCAAGGGATCTCTTTTTTTGTTTGCTGTTCTTCGTCTTGGCATTTCTTATCTTTATTACAGCATCCCATTATCAAAACTCCTCATTGCTAACTCTCTGTTTTGCAGCCATTATAAACTCAGAACGCAAATATAGAGACCATTACCGTGTCAGAAAAACTCAAAATCAATTCCAGCCACTGGGTGATCATCATTGCCCTACTCGCGGCGGCTTATGCTTGTTACTTGCTTATCGAGCCATACGTTAACTCTATCGTGATGGCCTTTATCATTTCACTATTGATGTTCCCAATCCATGAGTGGCTTGAAAAAAAGCTCCCAAATAAAGAAAACATCGTCTCTCTGCTGTCTTGTATCATACTGACCTTCATTATTGTTATCCCTTTATTGGCAGTATTCGCAGCAATTGTTCAGCAAGGTTCTCTGTTCTCTCAGAACACCTACCAATGGGTAACACACGGCGGCATTCAGACTCTGTTTGCTCATCCGTTAGTGGTCAAAGCGCTGTCATTTGTGAATAACTACCTGCCTTTCGACAATATTGAGCCCCAAGCCATCGCACAAAAAGTCGGTGAGTTTGCGACAAGCTTTGGTTCTAAGCTAGTTGGTATCAGTGCCAAAATCTTAGGTGACGCGACCAATTTCTTGATGGATTTCTTCTTGATGCTGTTCGTTTTGTTCTTCTTATTAAGAGATCACGACAAAATCATCAGTGTGGTTCGTCATATTCTGCCGCTGTCTCGTAGCCAAGAAGACAAACTTCTAACAGAGATAGAACAAGTATCTAAATCAGCAGTAATGGGCTCATTCTTAACCGCAATCGCGCAAGGTTTTGCCGGCGGTTTAGGTATGTGGATTGCCGGTTTCCCAGGTCTATTCTGGGGTACTATGATGGGTTTTGCCTCTTTCATCCCAGTTGTGGGTACCGCATTAATCTGGATTCCAGCAGCAACCTACTTGTTCCTAACTGGTGATACCACGTGGGCGATTTTCCTAACGGTTTACTGTGTAGCGATTGTTGGTTCAATTGATAACCTTCTGCGTCCGCTGCTAATGCAAGGCAGTGCAGGCATGAATACCCTGATGATCTTCTTCTCACTATTGGGTGGTATTCAACTGTTTGGCCTAATTGGTCTTATCTACGGACCATTGATTTTTGCGATTACCATTGTCCTATTCAATATCTACGATGAAGAGTTTAAGGACTTTTTAAACCAGCAAGACAAGAGTTAACGAACTTGACGTCAACTTGATTGGCGAACCCGTATTAAACACTTCAAGCTTTGGGCGGATTATGCGAAAATCCGCCCTCATTTTTTGCTAACGATTCAACAGAGTGTCCTATGTCAGCTTATATTGCACCAAGCCAGATTGCTCAACGCCAACTCGCCTACTTTGAAGGCAAACATGTTTTAGTTGCCGGTGAGGCAGAAGACTTGTTCCCTGTTGAGTTAGCGAAGCATTGTGAATCTGTCTCTGTGTTTACTTCTAATTACAGCTACTACCGTCAATTAGAAGGCTACAACACCATCCAACGTTTTTATGGTGCGGAGTTTACCGAAGAGACCAAAGCCGACTTAGTGATGTTGTACTGGCCAAAAGCCAAAGCGGAAGCGGAATTTTTGTTGGCGATGCTATTTGCCAAGCTAGGCAAAGATACCGAGATCGTCGTGGTTGGTGAAAACCGTTCAGGCGTGAAAAGCATCGAGAAGATGTTTGCTCCTTACGGCAAAGTTGTTAAATACGATTCAGCGCGTCGTTGCTCTTTCTACTGGGGTCAATGCTTCGAGCAACCACAAGCGTTCAACCTGCAAGACTGGTTTAAGACCTACACGGTTAACATTGGTGAGCAATCACTTACGGTAAAAAGCCTTCCTGGCGTCTTCAGTCACGGTCAATTCGATGTCGGTAGCCAACTTCTGTTGGATACTCTGCCAAAACTAAAAGGCAAGGTACTGGATTTTGGCTGTGGTGCAGGCGTATTGGGCGCGGTGATGGCATCTCGTAACCCAGATATCGAGCTAGAAATGTGTGACATCAGTGCATTTGCCGTGGCATCAAGCCAAGCAACGCTAGAAGCGAATGGTTTAACGGGTAAAGTCTTCGCATCCGATGTCTATTCTGATACTGCAGAAGACTATCAGTTCATCATCAGTAACCCACCATTCCATTCAGGTTTAGACACTAGTTACAGCGCGACTGAGACCTTGCTTGCTCAGGCTCCTAAGCATTTGAAGCGTTCTGGTGAGATGATTATTGTTGCGAATAGTTTCTTAAAATACATTCCAATTATTGAACAAGCGTTTGGAAAATGCGCGACTCTAAATAAGACCACTAAATTCGCGATCTATCACGCAAACAAATAACCTATCTAGCACAGCGCAGGGTCATTATCTGCGCTGTCTGTTCATATTTTTGTCAAAACTCAATAAAAATGAGCTTTTGCACACGCTTTAAATACCACTTACTTGTCAAAGTAAAAAAACTCGTTAATTTCGTTAAATTGGAACCCGTTAATTCTATTCTCTGTACTTGTTTTCGCCCCTTTTAGCAGTACATCAAAGGAAAGTAGTACCCAATTTATGTTTAGATTCTATCGTAAGCAGAAGTTTAAGCGCCTTCAAAATACCCTAATGCTGGCATTTCTTGTCCTCAGTATTACCCCTGTGACACTTATCGCGATATTTTTCCTCCAATCGCACAGTCAGGATCTCCAGGAACAAAGCACCTCACACCTTGTTTCGGTTCGTGATACTAAGCAGCAGCAAATTGTCGATTACCTACAAGCTCAAGAATCCCAAGTGATGGGCTTTGTTCGCTCAGAATTGGCCAATGCCAGTGGCGGGCGATTTTATGGTTTGATCAATGCATTTCAACGATTGGGGTTAGATATTGACGAGGCACGCAGTAATGCACAGCAGCGCTATATTCAAGGCTCTGGCGATCAAATCAAAACGTCGATCCTCCCTGAATCCAGCAGCTTTATTGGCAGCGAGCGTTATCGCCTGCTCCACAAGCGCTACCATAATGCTTACCTAGAACTGCTTAAACGCTCTGATTTTGACGATATTCTCTTAGTTGATATCAACGGTAACGTCGCTTATTCCGTCTTTAAAAATGACGATTACGGCACCAATCTGCTGACAGGAAAATACAAGGACTCCAACCTAGGTATTACCTTTCAACGACTAGCCAAAGACGTAACCGACCGACGCAAATCTAACGAAGATTACACGCCGGTTATCGTTTCTGACTTTAAAGACGAGAATGGCAAACAGACCGCATGGCTAGGCGCACCTATCGTTCAACAAGGCTACTTACACAGTTACGCGATGTTTAGGCTACCAATCAACGGCATTACTAAGTTGATTGCGGATCTCAACAAGAGTTCGAATATTCAAACGCTGCTTGTAGGTGATGATCACCTGCCGCGTAGCCTTGCTCATTCACAAGAATCTATCAACTTGAGCCTAGATGTTGTCGATAAAGCATTGGCTGGCGAAACAGCGGTTGGCACCTTCGACAACACCCTAGATCAAGCGATCATCGCGGCATATACGCCAATTGAGCTGAAATACGCAACATGGGCTCTTGTCGTAGAGCTGCCAGAGAAAGAGGCGTTTGCCCGTATTCATCAGTTAGAAAAGATCTTCGTGATCGTGATGCTAACGGCGATCATTCTGGTAGTCGTTGCATCGCACTATCTGTCTAACTTCATCACATCCCCACTGCTTAAACTGACGTGGGCTGCCGAAAAAGTATCGGCGGGTGATCTCGATGAAACCATGATCAATACCGAGCGCAAAGATGAGATAGGCCGACTCGCGGTGAGCTTCGAAAGAATGCAGCGATCTATTCGTGAAAAAATGCAGCTCATCAAAAGCCAAAACGATGAGCTTGAGGACAACCTTAAGACCATTCAAAAGCAAAACGAAGAGTTACAACTGGCAAATAAACTCAAAGATGAGTTCTTAGCGACTACTTCACATGAATTGAGAACACCACTGCATGGCATGGTGGGTATCGCTGAAGCGTTGATATCTGGAGCTAACGGCCCTATTCCTGCTAATCAGAAATATCAGTTGGATATCATCATCAATAGCGGTCAGAGATTGGCGACCTTGGTTGATGATCTGCTTGATTATCACAAGATGCGCTATGGCAGCTTAGATATTAAGAAATCAGCCGTTGATTTGTCGGCAGCCACCAGCTTGGTCCTAGAGTTGTCTCATCACCTATTGGGCAATAAGCCAATCCGTATTATTAACCAAGTCCCAAGTGATTTAGGTCTGGTTTCATCGGATCCTCAACGACTTGAGCAAGTGATGTATAACTTGGTCGGCAATGCCATCAAGTACACCTCAGAAGGTAAAATTGTTATCTCTGCCAGCGTTATCGATGACAACATTCGTGTACAAGTTGTCGATACTGGCCAAGGTATACCGGCCGAGTACCTTGAGCACATCTTTGAGCCATTGATTCAAGCAGGCCAAGATGCGAGTAACTACCGCCAAGGTGCAGGGCTTGGATTATCGATCAGTCGTCAGTTGATCGAGCTAATGGGCGGTTCACTGTACGTTAGTAGCCAACCAATGCTCGGCACTACGTTTAGCTTTACCCTGCCCCTAGCTACTCAAGATGAGTTAGACAGTTACAACGAATCAGGTCACTACTCGCACTTCCAAGCGCCTGATTTAATTGATAACAGCCAACAAGAAAATAGTGTTATCAGTGAAAACCCAGATGGCCCGTTATTGGTTATCGCCGATGATGAGCCGGTTAACCTGCGAGTATTAGACAGCTTCTTGAAGTTAGAAGGTTATCGAGTACGTACTGCATGTGATGGCCCTGAAACCATTGAACTGATTGAGAAAGAGAAGCCAGAGCTGCTTCTACTCGACATCATGATGCCAGGAATGAGCGGCTATCAGGTTTGTGAAGCACTGCGTAAGCAATACGATCATGCTCAGTTGCCAATCATCATGCTAACGGCACTCAACCAAGCAGAAGACCGTGTTCGAGGTTTCGAAGCTGGCGCCAATGACTACTTGTCTAAACCGTTCAACAAACAAGAACTAGCGGCTCGAATTACAGCACATCTATCAGCAAGCAAAGCTGAACAGAGACGCCTTGAAAACGACCAACTGCAACTCGAGCTCAAACATAGAGCGATGGTTGAGGCTAACTTGTTAGAAACTCAAGGCCGCTTATTAGAGCAACTAGAATCGGCACCTGAAGCCATCATCTGTATTCGTGACGACCAACGTATTCGCTTTGCTAACGAAGCTGCGGCGAAGCTATTCAGACGCGGACAAGAACAACTTAAACGCTCAATGGTCGACGAGATCATTGCGCCTAAATACCTTAAGGTAGAACAAGCCCACTACTGCGGTGATATTGATATCTATATAGACGATACACGTCAGCGCATACCAAGTGACATCCTTAAGCTGCCTGAAGGCTCAGGGCTCGACACCATGTATATCTTCAATGTAGGTGGTGGTGTTAACTCAAACCGAATCAATAACCTTGAAACGGCGGTTGAAGCTCTCTCTAGTTATGCCTTTGAAGGCGACAAAGATAAGTTGCAACAGTTGAAGGAGCTTGGCGGAGAATTTACTCGTCTTGCTGACAAGGCAACCGGTGAAGGTAAAAACAAGCAAGAGTTAATGCGCGAGGTACTGGTCGATGCGATGACTAATGCCATCATCTACTGGGAATCGGTGACTGGTGAAACCAAGTTCGCTTTCGCCGAGAAGAGTGGCTTGTGGCGCGTCTACTTAGACCGCAGTACGCTGCAAACTCGAACGCTAGACAAATACCTACGCGTAGAAACCCTACCGAAAACCCCTCGCTGGCGAACGGTACTGAGCTCAATCGAATTCATACTGGAACACTGTAAAGAACAGACGCCAGAAAGAACCCATATTGAGATGCTAAGAGATAAACTTCAGAAACTACTGACCAGTTAATCCCTGAACCAACATCACGATACTTTGAATAATGGAGCCCACCTAGCGTGGGCTTTTTTGTACGCCTAATAATCACAAAAAGTAGAATCCCATCGCTTGCAACGCACTTTTTTTACGCCCTTAAACAAGGAGGAATTCACGCCAATTACGTACAGTGTGAGCTCGTAACCGTCAGTACTTTTCGTTCTATTCTCAATCATATCTGACTCTTTGTTGCAGTTTGAGAAGCGAGTCACAACAGAACGGCAGATTTAATTTTCTAGGGAAATTTAACGTAAAACTGGCAAGTGACCGAGATCTACAATTATACCAACGTAGGGTAAGGCATTATAATAAAAAGCCTTTAAAGTTAGTGGCCACTTACAACCTGCAAGAACCTCAAAACCAAATGCGAGTCACATCACTTTAACAATTGCGTACGAAAAACCACCAAAGCAACCTATTTTGACGTTAATGACGTGGGGTTGTGTGTTTTTAACGTTTTTGACGGGAAACGAGTTTGATTAATTCATCGATAAGGTGTTTTCTTACTCCTGCCAAAGGCCTACAGGCCACTCTTACCACTTCTCAGAATCAACGATGAATCTGGAGCAACGAAGAAGAGGTAGGCCTTTAACCAGAGTGTGTATCTACTAAACAATTTAGCGACAGATAACATTCAATCCATTAGTGAAATGAAAGCAAATAGTAAGGAACAGCTATGCTTGCCAATATAAAAAAAACAGCAATAGCAACAGCAATTATTGCAACTGCTACAACAGGTTTTGCATCAGTAGCAACCGCTGCAGAACGCAGTGAACTGACCGTTCACCCGAAAGAGTACACTACATTCGTACGTAACTTTAACCCGTACCTTGGTGCTACTAACCTACATACTACAACTGACTTCATGTATGAGCCGCTAGTAGTATTTAACGAAATGCACGGTAACACTCCAGTGTTCCGTCTAGCTGAAAACTTCAAGATGTCAGATGATCTGATGAGCGTTGTTTTCGACATTCGTAAGGGTGTTAAATGGTCTGACGGAGAAACTTTCTCTGCTGATGATGTTGTTTTTTCTTTCAACCTTGTAAAAGAGAAGCCAGAGCTTGACCAATCTGGTATCAACTCTTGGGTAACTTCTGTAGAGAAACTGAACGACAACCAAGTTAAGTTCACACTAACAGAAGCAAACTCAAACGTACCTTACGAGATTGCTAAAGTACCTGTAGTACCTAAGCACATCTGGAAAGACGTTAAAGATCCATCAACGTTTACCAATGAGAACCCGGTAGGTTCTGGTCCATTTACAGAAATCGATACGTTTACAGCGCAGCTATACATCCAGTGTGCAAACCCGAACTACTGGGATGCAGACAACCTAGATGTTGACTGTCTACGTGTTCCACAAATTGCGAACAACGACCAATTCCTAGGTAAAGTTGTAAACAGTGAAATGGACTGGACGTCTTCTTTCGTTCCAGATATCGATCGTACATACGCAGCAGCTAGCCCTAAACACCACTACTGGTACCCGCCAGCAGGTACACAGGCATTCATCGTTAACTTCAAGCACCCTGATGCTGCGAAGCATGAAGCATTGAGCAACGTTGACTTCCGTCGTGCTTTCTCTATGGCTCTTGACCGTCAAACTATCATCGACATCGCATTCTACGGTGGCGGTACTGTAAACGATTTCGCATCGGGTCTTGGCTACGCGTTTGAAGCTTGGTCTGATGAAAAAACTCATGACAAGTACAAAGGCTTCAACACTTACAACGCTGAAGGCGCGAAGAAGCTTCTTGCTGACGCTGGCTTCAAAGATGTAAACAAAGATGGTTTTGTTGACACTCCATCAGGCAAGTCTTTCGAACTAATGATTCAATCGCCAAACGGCTGGACTGACTTCAACAACACAGTTCAACTAGCGGTAGAACAGCTAAACGAAATCGGTATTAAAGCGAAAGCTCGTACACCTGACTTCTCTGTTTACAACCAAGCAATGCTTGAAGGTACATACGACGTAGCATACACAAACTACTTCCACGGTGCGGATCCATACACGTACTGGAACAGTGCTTACAACTCATCACTACAATCTGGTGATGGTATGCCTCGTTTCGCAATGCACTTCTACAAAAACGACAAGCTAGATGGTCTTCTAAACAGCTTCTACAAAACAGCTGATAAGAACGAGCAGCTAGACATTGCACACGGTATCCAGCAAATCATCGCTGCAGACCAAGTGACAATCCCTGTGATGTCTGGTGCTTACATGTACCAATACAACACAACTCGCTTCACTGGTTGGTGGAACGAAGAAAATCCAAAAGGCCGTCCAAACATTTGGGCTGGTATTCCAGAGCGTCTACTTCATGTACTGGACCTAAAACCAGTTAAATAAGTAATCGTTCAATCCTTGCGGCGTAACCTCTTACGCCGCTTATAAAAATCCCCACACTCTCAATTGAAAGTATGGCGCTAGTCGTCAGGGGATTTTTCGTTCCAAATTTCGCTAGGAGCGACCTGAATCCAGAAACAGGGAAACAATCTGGGTGAGTAAGGTGTGAGTTATGGGTTATTTTTTAAGACGTTTGTCATTTTATTTTGTCGCGCTATTAGTTGCTGCGACGTTAAACTTTATTATTCCAAGAGCAATGCCTGGTGACCCAGTTACCATGATGTTTGCGAACGCTTCTGTACAAGTTACTCCAGAGCGTATTGCTGCAATGAAAGAACTATTAGGCTTCGTTGATGGTGGCTACTTAGTTCAATACGTGGCGTACATGAAGAACATTCTTAGCTGGGAACTTGGTACATCAATTCAATTCTACCCACTTTCTGTAAACACACTGTTGGGTGGAGCATTCGGTTGGTCGCTTTTCTTAGCCGGCACCGCAGTTATTCTTTCTTTCTCGATTGGTTCAATCCTAGGTATTTTCGCAGCGTGGAAACGCGGCAGTAAGTACGATGCCTTCGTAACGCCAGGGATGCTGATTCTACAAGCCGTTCCTCAAGTTGTTATCGCGATGATTGCACTATTTACCTTTGCAATTGGCTTGAAGTGGTTCCCAACAGGGTATGCCTACACCGCTGGTACTATACCTGATTGGACAAGCTGGGCATTCATTAAAGATGTCGCTTACCACGCCTTCTTACCACTGTTCTGTGCTTCTGTTGTTCAAATTGGTGGCTTCCTAGTAAACATGCGTAACAACATGATCAACCTATTAGCCGAAGACTACATCACCATGGCGAAAGGCAAAGGCCTGAGCGAAAACCGAGTGGTATTCAACTACGCAGCTCGTAACGCGATGCTACCTAGTGTGACAGCCCTGTCAATGTCGCTAGGTATGGCAATCGGCGGTCAGTTAATTATCGAAATCATCTTTAACTACCCAGGTCTTGGCAGCGTACTTTTCAACGCAATTAACGCTCGTGACTACCAAGTACTGCAAGGTCAGCTGCTTATCATGACGCTATTCATGCTGTTCTTTAACCTAGTTGCAGACATGCTTTACGTTGTTCTTGACCCTCGTCTTCGTAAGGGTGGTAAATAATCATGAAAGACTTTTTAAAACTCATTTGGCGTAACCCGATGGCCCTAACAGGCGTCATCATCCTAAGTATTTTTATTCTTGGCGCGATTGCAGCTCCATTAATCACCAAACATGTACCAGACAAGCGTACAGGTAACCCACACGAATATCCTGGTTTCGTGGTGAAGTCTGCACAAACTAACCCTGATGGCTGGGTTGCTCAAAATCTAGCAGACGACCGTCGTACATTGATCATGTCTAAAAAGGCAGACCACGTACTAGGTACAACTCGTATGGGTCGTGACGTTTGGTCTCAAGTGGTATACGGCGCACGCGTATCTCTTGCTGTAGGTTTTGGTGCGGGTCTAACCGTATGTTTACTCGCAACTGTTATTGGTGTTTCTGCAGGTTACTTCGGTGGCCGTGTCGATGACGTTCTAACAGCCGCAATGAACATCATGCTGGTAATCCCTCAATACCCATTACTGTTCGTAGTAGCAGCCTTTATCGGTGAGGCAGGGCCACTCACCATAACCTTGGTTATCGGCTTTATGTCTTGGGCTTGGGGTGCCCGTGTTGTTCGCTCCCAAACCTTAGCACTGCGTGAAAAAGAGTTTGTAAAAGCCGCTGAAGTTTTGGGTGAATCTTCATTCCGCATCATCTTCGTAGAGATTCTGCCAAACCTTATCTCTATCGTTGGCGCAAGCTTCATCGGTTCGGTGATGTACGCAATCATGATGGAAGCAACCATCTCGTTCCTAGGTCTTGGTGACCCGAACACAATCAGCTGGGGCATCATGCTTTACAACGTTCAAACCTCTTCATCAATGCTGATTGGCGCTTGGTGGGAACTGCTGGCTCCTTGTATCGCACTGACACTACTTGTAACTGGCCTTGCTCTACTTAACTTCGCGGTCGATGAAATTGCTAACCCGCAACTGCGTTCTCACAAAGGCATGAAGCGTTGGAAGAAACTAGCAGCTCAAGACAAAGAAGAACGTGAACCAGAACTACCACCACAAAATGCACTTTGGAGCGGAGATAAATAATCATGTCTGAACCACTAATTTCTATCCGCAACTTATGCGTGGATTACATCACAGAGTCTGGCGATGTTCGTGCGTGTAACAACGTAAGTTTCGACATCGCTCCAGGTGAAGTCTTCGGCCTAGCTGGTGAATCTGGCTGTGGTAAATCAACGGTCGCTTTCTCTCTTATGCGTCTTCATAAGCCGCCCGCTTACATCAGTGGTGGTGAGGTTATCTTCAACGGTGAGAACATCCTTGAATACAGTGATGACCGTATGCAGTCGTTCCGTTGGAGTGAGATGTCGATGGTATTCCAGAGCGCGATGAACGCACTCAACCCAGTACTACCGATGGAAGAGCAGTTCTGTGACGTAATCATGCGTCACACCAACATGACTCGCGAGCAAGCTAAGCAGCGTGCTGAAGGTCTACTTGAAATCGTCGATATTCACCCGAGCCGATTGAGTGACTATCCTCACCAATTCTCTGGCGGCATGCGTCAGCGCTTGGTTATTGCTATCGCGTTAGCACTGAATCCAAAGCTGATCATTATGGATGAGCCGACAACCGCACTTGATGTGGTTGTGCAACGCGAAATCCTACAAAAGATCTATGCACTAAAAGAAGAATTTGGCTTCTCAATTCTGTTCATCACCCATGACTTGTCATTGATGGTCGAGTTCTCTGACCGCATCGGCATCATGTACTCAGGTGAGCTAATCGAAGTGGCTAACTCTCAAGATATTCTAGAAAACCCTTACCACCCTTACACCAAAGGGCTGGGAAATTCTTTCCCTCCACTGACAGGGCCAAAGACAAAGTTAGCAGGTATTCCGGGTAACCCTCTGAACCTGTTAGAGATCCCTGAAGGGTGTCGTTTCCAAGCTCGTTGTGACCGTGTACATGAAAAGTGTACCAAGGTGCCAACCAAGCTGCGTTCTATCGACCCGGGACATTTGTCTAACTGCCACCTGTACGGTGACCCAATAGTACAAAGGAAGCTATAGCTTGCACGCTGACTCAGCGTGAATAACGAACAAGGCGGCTCGACCGCCTAAAAACAAGCAAAGCGAATAAGGATTCTGGAGACAATTATGAGCAAAGATTTCGGTCAATTATTGGTAGAAGGCAAGAATGTCGTAAAAGACTTCCCAATAAGCAGTACCACCATTCAAACCCCAATGATGCGTGCGATTAACGACGTGTCATTCAAGATGTACAAAAGCCGTGGCCTAGCAGTGGTTGGTGAGTCTGGTTCAGGCAAATCAACAACCGCAAAAATGATCGCAAAAATGTACGCACCTTCAGGCGGCACGATCGAATACAAAGGTCGTGATATCCAAGAGATCTCAAGCAGAAAAGATCTTATGCACTACCGTGAAGGCGTGCAGATGGTATGGCAAGACCCGTTTGGTTCATTGAACCCAACGCACAATATCTTCCACCACATTGCTCGACCACTGTTGATCCACAAGAAAGTATCTCCGGGCAACAAGAAAGAGCTAGAAGAACGCGTTTACGATCTTTTAGAGCAAGTAGGTCTCATTCCGCCAAAAGAGACGGCGAAGAAATACCCTCACCAACTGTCTGGCGGCCAACGTCAACGTGTCAACCTAGCCCGCAACATCGCGGTAGGTGCCGAAGTTGTACTAGCCGATGAGCCAACTTCAATGCTTGATGTATCGATTCGTGCCGGTGTTTTGAACCTGATGGAAGAGATGAAGTTCGAGAAGCAAATGTCTCTGCTTTACATCACTCACGATATCGCAACCGCTCGTTACATCGCTGAAGACCTTTCGGTGATGTACGTGGGACACATGGTGGAATGGGGCGATACCGATGACGTGATTGCTAACCCTCAGCACCCATACACCCAATTGCTTGTTTCGGCCGTTCCAGATCCTAAGAAGTCGATCCACGAGCAACTTGCAGGCAACAAAGGTGAGATTCCTCTGTGGACACCAGTATCAGCAGGCTGCCCATTTGCAGGCCGATGTACTCACGCAATGGATAAGTGCAAAGAGCAGCTACCAGGGGTTACGCAGCTCGCTGATAACCACTTTGTGCGCTGTTACCTACACGAAAGCTAAGCAATAAAACCCAAGTTAGGGTCTGCGGACCCTAACTATTTATATCCAAAACATTCAAGTACCTAGCCAATAGAAACTAGGACTGTCGGAGAATATTGATGCTGTTATTGACCAACCATATTGGCTATGAGTCCACAGGCCCGAAGCAAGCTATCCTACAAACTAAGAAAGCTCGCCTATCAAGCACTACGGCTCTACTCGTCTGTGCTGACAACCATATGACTGTCGGAAATTTTGATGTGGTTAAACAAGGCCGCGTAGCAAATTGGCATCAAGGGCAATTCTTCACTATTGATTTCAGTTCAGTCACTGAATCTGGTCGCTACTACCTGCGCTTTGACAACCTGCGCTCTGAAGTATTTGAGATTGGTAGCAACCTATTAATGAACCACACGTTTTCTGATGTGCTTCATTACTTTAAGTCACAACGCTGTGGCGGTATTTTCGACAAAAAAGATCGACAAGCACAAATTCTAGGTACCGACCGATACGTCGATGTCCACGGTGGATGGTATGACGCATCAGGTGATGTCAGTAAATATTTTAGCCACCTGTCTTATGGTAACTACCTAAACCCACAACAAATTCCGATGGTCGTTTGGAACATGCTAAAAAGCGTACGCTTGACTAGCCATAACCCAGACTTCCCGAAATTCTCCATGACTCGTCTAACGGAAGAGGCTCTGTTCGGTGCCGACTTCTTAGTGCGTATGCAAGACGCTGACGGATACTTCTATATGACGGTATTCGACAAATGGAGCAAAGATATCAACCAACGCGATATCTGCGCTTATGCGACTCAAGAAGGTCATAAATCAACGGACTTACAAGCGGGCTACCGACAAGGTGCAGGTGTTGCTATCGCAGCATTAGCCGCAGCTTCTGAGCTTGAAATCTCTGGCAGCTACTCGAGCCACACATACCTTGAAATGGCGGTTAAGGGTTACTGGCATCTAAAAGAGTACAACCTCCAGTATCTAAACGATGGTGAAGAGAACATCATCGATGAGTATTGCGCCCTACTCGCAGCCAATGAGCTGTATCGCGTAACACAAGACCAGCAATACCTATCAGAAGCAAGAACTTGGGCGACTCGTTTAATCTCTCGTCAGCAATCCGATGATTCATTTGAGCACTTCTGGTCGGCAAACTCTGATGGCTCTCGTCCATACTTTCACGCAGCTGAAGCCGGTCTTCCTGTGATTGCACTATGTGAATACATCGACAATGAAACCGATGCTGAATTAAAAGAACAGGCGCGCACAGTTGTTGAACAAGCTTGTCAGT
This sequence comes from Vibrio sp. 10N.247.311.12, assembly GCF_041467515.1. NCBI lineage: Bacteria > Pseudomonadati > Pseudomonadota > Gammaproteobacteria > Vibrionales > Vibrionaceae > Vibrio > Vibrio sp. 10N.247.311.12. The sequence goes on along the minus strand of NZ_JBFSUV010000013.1, from coordinate 34,230 downwards.
TCGAAATCAACATCACCGACAAAGTCACCAACCCATTTGGCTATCCAAGACAATACGTTAAATCTGTCGATGGTGATAAACGTGATGCCTTCTTCGTCGCTCAACAGAACGAAACCGGTTACTGGTGGCAAGGCGAGAACGCACGCCTTGGCTCACTCGCAACCATGGCTTACCTAGTTCAACCGCACATTAAAGATAGCGAACTTCAAGAGCGCTTAATCCAGCTTTCACAAAATAGCCTTGATTGGATCTTGGGCCTCAACCCATACCACATGTGCATGCTCGATGGTCATGGCCATAACAACCCTGACTACCTACCTCAGCTTGGCTTCTTCAATGCGAAAGGCGGTATCTGTAATGGCATCACAGCTGGTTTTGAAGATGAACAAGACATTGCGTTCAATCCACCAGCACAAAAAGATGACATGCTTCAAAACTGGCGCTGGGGTGAGCAATGGATCCCTCATGGTGCGTGGTTCTTATTAGCAACCGCTGCACAGTTCAACTTCTTAGCTCAGCGTAAGGAGCAATAATAATGACTCTTTACTACGTCGGTATTGATGGTGGTGGTACTTCTTGTCGTGCTCGTATTCGTGACGCTCAAGGCAAACTGATTGGTGAAGCGAAAAGTGGCAGTGGCAACATCCTTTTGGGTGTTGATGTTGCGATGAGCTCAATTATTGATGCCATCACAAAAGCGGCACAACAAGGGCAACTCAACTCAGACCATTTTTCAAATATGCATGTTGGCCTAGCGCTGGCTGGCGCTGAGCAAAAATCAGCATGGTTCGACTTCATGGCTCAACCACACCCTTTCGCAAGCATGACACTAAATACCGACGCTTATGGCGCTTGCATTGGTGCTCACAATGGCCAAGACGGCGCAATCATGATCGGTGGTACGGGTTCTTGCGGTATCTACCTAAAAGACGGCGAGCAACATGTGGTTGGCGGTCGTGAATTTCCGATTTCAGATCAAGGCGGAGGTGCTGTGATGGGCTTACGTTTGATTCAACAAGTCTTGCTTGCAGAAGACGGTATTCGCAGCAAAACCCCGCTGACTCTACATGTAATGAATCACTTTAATAATGATGTGGATGCCATTGTCGAATGGTCAAAAGGTGCTATTCCAAAGGATTACGGTCAATTCTCACCAGTTATTTTTCAACTCGCTAACGAAGGTGACGAACTGGCTATCGATATGCTCAAGCAAACCGCGGCTGATATCGAAATGTTTGTCTTAGCACTGCATCGAAAAGGCGCTGACAAGGTGTGCTTAATGGGAAGTATTGCTGAGCGTATTCTCAACTGGCTATCACCACCAGTACAACAATGGATCGTAAAACCTCAATTCGACGCTATTGAAGGCGCATTGATGTTTGCCGGAAAACCACAACACAACTTGTATCAACAGGCTTAGCAGGGAAGTTATATGAATTATCGCATCGACTTAGCTGTTCTTTCTGAACAAAAAAATAACTGCCGATTTGGCCTTACGGTACATAACTTAAGTGACCTCGACGTAAAAGATTGGTCTCTGCACTTTGCATTTGATCGTTTCATCCTTCCAGAGAGTTTATCGCAAGGAGAGCTGACTCAAGTTGGCAGCTTTTGCTCATTCACACCAAGTTCGTCAGTGTTAAAGGCCAACAACCATTACTACCTTGAATTCAGTATTCAAAGCGCACCATTCCGCTTCTATTCTGATGGCCTTAACGATGCCTTTATCCAGTCACATAATGATAGAGAAACATCGGTACTGCCTGTCGCGATATCACCCATAGTACTGGCTTCGCCATACCGTGAACGCAATCAAATACCTGAAGTTAACGCTGCTGAGATTGCATTGATTCCTCAGCCTAATCAGATCGAATTTCAGCAAGGTAGTTTCGCGCTAAGTAACTTCGCGCTAAATAACGACTGCAGAATTGAGGTTCAATCTCATCTTGCTGATAAGGCAGTCTCTTGGTTCCAGCAAGAGTTGCTCTCGACCTTTGAGCTGTCTCTTTCGACCGCGCTTTCAACAGAACTCTCACCAGAAGCGAGCGGAGACATTCTACTTCGTAGCAACCCAACTTTAGATGAAGCCGAGTACAAGCTAACAATCACAACTCAACAAGTGGTCGTAGAATCAGGCAGTCAATCAGGCTTCACTCATGCAGTAGCTAGCTTAATCCAATTAGTTCAACAACAAAATGCTGAACGCTTCTCTGTGCCATGTTGCAAAATCGCCGACCAACCTCGTTTCAAATACCGCGGCATGATGTTGGACTGTGCACGTCACTTCCACTCGGTGGAGCAAGTGAAACGTTTAATCAACCAGTTGGCGCACTACAAATTCAACGTTTTTCATTGGCACCTAACCGATGATGAAGGTTGGAGAATTGAGATAAAGAGCCTACCTCAACTCACTGAAATCGGTGCTTGGCGAGGTCCTGACCATGCATTAGAGCCACAATATACCCATATTGCTGAAAACTACGGCGGCTTCTACACCCAGCAACAGATTCGCGAAGTGATTGAATACGCAGAACAACGCAGCATCACGGTTATCCCTGAGATCGATATCCCGGGACACTGCCGTGCAGCAATCAAATCACTGCCTGATATGTTGGTAGAGCAAGCAGACACTACTCAATACAAGAGCATTCAGCACTACAACGACAATGTGTTAAATCCAGGTTTACCGGGCACTTACCAGTTCTTAGATGCGGTTATTGAAGAAGTCGCAGAGCTATTCCCTAGCGAATTGATTCACATGGGCGCAGACGAAGTACCACCGGGCGTATGGACTAACAGCCCTGCAGCTCAAGCGCTGATGAAAGAACATCAATACCAAGACAGCAAAGATTTGCAAGGTCACCTATTCCGCTATGCCGAGAATAAGCTTAAGCAACTCGGCAAACGCATGGTGGGCTGGGAAGAAGCTCAGCACGGCGACAAAGTGAGTAAAGAGACCATCATCTACTCATGGCTCAGTGAAGAAGCGGCTGTCAATTGCGCTCGCCAAGGCTTTGATGTGGTGTTGCAACCTGCACAGTTTACCTATCTCGACATGACCCAAGATTATGCACCGGAAGAACCGGGCGTAGATTGGGCTGCCGTTATCCCATTAGAACAAGCTTATACCTACGAAGCACTTGCTGAGATATCCGACACCGACCCAATTCGTAAGCGGATCCGCGGAATTCAGTGTGCTCTATGGTGTGAGATCGTCACCAACCAAAAGCGTATGGATTACATGGTATTCCCAAGAATTAGCGCTTTAGCTGAAGGATGTTGGACACATAAAAACAACCGAAACTGGCTAGATTACCTATCTCGCCTAAAGGGGCATCTGCCATTACTCGACAAACTCAATGTTGATTATCGCAACCCTTGGAAAGCTCAATAAAACAAACCAAAGCGACACTCATATCGAGTGGTTGCTGACTCAAATTAAGGTGCTCAGTTAGATACGACTCAGCATCACTATTTAAAAATTAGCTGCATAGATGCAGTTTGTTAAAAAGGAAATGACAATGAAATACGGCTATTTCGATAACGACAATCGCGAATACGTCATCACTCGCCCTGATGTACCAGCACCTTGGACAAACTACCTAGGTACTGAAAAGTTTTGTACCGTGATTTCGCACAATGCGGGCGGTTACTCGTTCTACAATTCTCCGGAATACAACCGTGTTACTAAGTTCCGTCCAAACGGCACCTTTGACCGCCCAGGACACTATGTTTACCTGCGTGATGATGAGACGGGTGATTACTGGTCTATCTCTTGGCAACCAGTGGCAAAGAGCCTAGATGAAGCGAACTACGAAGTTCGTCACGGCCTGTCATACTCAAAATTCAAATGTGAATACAGCGGCATTACCGCAACCAAGACGCTATTCGTACCTAAGGGTGAAGATGCAGAAGTTTGGGACGTTGTATTAAAGAACAACACTGACAAGCCACGTACTATCAGCACTTTCTCGTTTGTTGAGTTCTCTTTCAGCCATATTCAATCAGACAATCAAAACCATCAGATGTCTTTGTACTCTGCGGGCACGTCTTACCAAGAAGGTGTTCTGGAATACGACCTGTACTACAACACTAACGACTTTGAAGGCTTCTACTACCTAGCTTCAACTTTCTCACCAGACAGCTACGATGGCCAACGTGACAACTTCCTTGGTATGTACCGTGATGAAGCAAATCCAATTGCGGTTGAAAACGGTAAGTGTTCTAACAGCGCTCAAACTTGTTACAACCATTGTGGTTCTCTGCACAAGCAATTTACGATTCAACCCGGTGAAGAAGTTCGCTTTGCGTATGTACTCGGTATCGGTAAAGGCAACGGTGAACGCCTACGTGAGAAGTACCAAGACACAGCAAACGTAGACGCCGCTTTCCAAGGCATCAAAGATCACTGGGACGAGCGTTGCAACAAATTCCAAGTTAAGTCGCCAAACGAAGGCTTAGACACAATGATCAACACGTGGACGCTATACCAAGCGGAAACCTGTGTGGTTTGGTCACGCTTTGCATCATTCATCGAAGTTGGCGGTCGTACTGGTCTTGGTTACCGTGATACGGCTCAAGATGCTATTTCAGTACCCCATGCCAACCCACAAATGACCAAGAAACGTATTATCGACCTGCTTCGCGGCCAAGTGAAAGCGGGCTACGGTCTACACTTGTTCGATCCTGACTGGTTCGATCCAGAGAAAGCCGACGTTGAGCCATCAAAATCACCAACAGTTGTTCCAACACCGTCAGATGACGACAAGATCCACGGCATTGAAGACACATGTTCTGATGACCACCTATGGATCGTTCCGACCATTATCAAATACGTAATGGAAACCGGTGAGCACGACTTCTTCGATGAAGTGATTCCATACGCAGACGGTGGCGAGGCGACAGTTTATGAACACATGAAAGCGGCACTGAACTTCTCTGCTGAATACGTGGGTCAAACGGGTATCTGTAAAGGCCTTCGTGCTGACTGGAATGACTGTTTGAACCTAGGTGGCGGTGAATCATCAATGGTTTCATTCCTACACTTCTGGGCGCTACAAGAATTCCTAGATCTTGCTAAGTTCCGTAATAACGATGCTGATGTTGCGAAATACACTGAAATGGCAGCTAACGTTCGCGAAGCGTGTGAAACGCACCTTTGGGATGACGAAGGCGGCTGGTACATCCGTGGTCTAACTAAAAATGGCGACAAGATCGGTACCGCTCAACAAGCTGAAGGTCGTGTACACCTTGAGTCAAACACGCTAGCCGTTCTATCTGGTGCTGTATCTCAAGAACGCGGTGAGAAAGCGATGGACGCTGTTGATGAGAACCTTTTCTCAGAATACGGCCTACACCTAAACTCTCCTTCATTTGCAACACCAAACGATGATATCGGTTTCGTAACTCGCGTTTACCAAGGCGTAAAAGAGAACGGCGCAATCTTCTCTCACCCTAACCCATGGGCCTGGGTAGCAGAAGCGAAACTAGGCCGTGGTGACCGTGCGATGAAATTCTATGACGCACTGAACCCATACAACCAAAACGACATGATTGAAACGCGTTACGCAGAACCATACTCGTACGTGCAGTTCATCATGGGTAAAGATCACCAAGACCACGGCCGTGCAAACCACCCTTGGTTAACCGGTACCTCTGGTTGGGCTTACTTCGCGGTAACCAACTTCATTCTTGGTGTTCGTACAGGCTTTGAAGGCTTAACGGTTGATCCTTGTATCCCGACTGATTGGCCAGAATTCGAGGTTACTCGTCAATGGCGTGGCGCAACTTACAACATCACAGTGCAAAACCCGAATGCAGTAAGCAAAGGCGTTGCCTCTATCACTATCAATGGTGAATCAGTTGAAGGCGCTATCCCAGTACAAGCAGAAGGCAGCGTGAACGATGTTGTCGTTGTTCTAGGCTAGTCACGCAATTTAACGAACAGCTCTTGTCTCAAGTCTTTACAGGCTTGAGACAATGAGACTAAAAGGATTTTCTAATGATTAAATTTGGTACAGGTGGCTGGCGCGCTTTCATTGGTGAGGAGTTCACTAGAGAAAACGTCCGTTTGGTAGCGCAAGCACTCGCTAACATCATCAACAACGAAGATGCAGCCAAGAATGGGTTTGTGATCGGCTATGACCGTCGTTTCCTTTCCGATAAAGCCGCATGTTGGTTTGCAGAAGTACTTGCGGCGAACAACATCAAAGTAAGCTTCATCGATAAGTTTGTTCCAACACCTATCGTGATGTTCCAAGCAAAAGAGATGGGATGCACCTACTCGGCGTGTATTACCGCCTCTCACAACCCAGCCGATTACAATGGCATCAAGGTATTCATTGAAGGTGGCCGTGATGCTGATGAGATCATCACAGAGAAGATCGAACAGCAAATCGCAACACTGACCAACGAAGATATTATTCGTGTCGATTTCGAGCAAGCATTAAACGACAAAGAAATCGAGATCATCAACCCGATGAACGACTTTGTTGATTCAATCATCAACTTCATCGATATCGATTCGATCAAGAAAGCTAACCTACGTGTACTGATTGACCCAATGTTTGGCGTTGCAAAAAATGCTCTGCAAACCGTGCTGATTAACGGTCGCTGTGATGTCGACGTCATCAACGATGGCAAAAACCCAGATTTTGGTGGCTTAATGCCGTCGCCAAATGCTGCAACGCTGTATCGCTTGAAGCACTTAGTTGCAGCAGAAGGCTATGACATTGGTATTGGTACTGATGGCGATGCTGACCGTTTGGGAATCATCGATGAGAAAGGTCACTTCATTCACCCTAACGAAGTGCTACTCCTACTTTACTACTACTTGCTGGAATACAAAGGCTGGAAGGGCTCTGTCGTTCGTAACATCGCAACCACACACCTACTGGATAAAGTGGCGGCAGATCATGGTGAGAAGAGCTTTGAGGTTCCTGTAGGCTTTAAGCATATCAGCTCACAAATGGAGGCCGATGACTCTCTGATTGGTGGCGAAAGTTCAGGTGGTTTAACCATTCGTGGTCACATCAAAGGTAAGGATGGCGTATTTGCTTCAAGCTTACTGGTTGAGATGATCAGTGTGACAGGCAAGAAGTTGTCTGAATTACTTGATGAGATTTACTCTAAATATGGCTATGCCTACACCGCAGAAGGCGATTGTAAGTTTAAACCTTCAGAGAAAGAAGCGCTTTACACTAAGATCTACGTCGAGAAGCAACTGCCTGAATTTGAATACGAAATTGAAAAAGTAAGCTATGAAGATGGTGCCAAGGTGTACTTCAAGAATGGCGGCTGGGTCATTGCTCGCTTCTCAGGAACAGAGCCGTTACTACGAATCTTCGCAGAAATGGAAGATAAAGACACCGCAGAACGTGTTCTTCAAAAAGTGAAAGACTTCCTCTCTCTATAGGCTTATAGAGTGCAGCAGTTTTGTATGGGACTTAACAAATCACTGCCTTGTTAAAGCCTATAAGTGAAGAACTCTTGCCCAGTACTTTGATTAAAGTGCTGGGCTTTTTTGTAACGATTAGTATCGCGTTATATCTCTTTAAAAAGCCAATACGCCTTTGGTATCGACTTTTACGTTGACCGGCATACCCACTTCAAGTGCTTCTGACGAGGTTGCTAATAACTTCTGACCATGCGCTTCGATTACATAACGACAGTGATCACCCATAAATTGCTGTTCTAGCACCGAAATAGCACTATCTTGCTCGTAACTTGCTTGGATATGCTGGGGCCTTAGCAGAAGCTCACATGTATTGCCGAACTCAATCTCCGTTTGCGGTTTGGCTTCAACCATACCCAAACTGGTTTCAAATTCATGCTCCGAAATACGCTGTGCATTGAGGTAGCTACCGCCACCCAAAAAGTCTGCAACAAACTTACTTGAAGGATGGAAATACAACTCAGATGCCGAACCATACTGCTCAATCACACCATGGTTCATTACTGCCATTTTATCTGCAAATGCGAACGCTTCTTCACGGCTGTGAGTTACGAAGATAGCTGTAACACCCTGCTTCTTAAAAATCTTGCGAATCTGAGAAATCAGCTCATGACGAACCTGAGTATCGATGTTTGAGAATGGTTCATCTAACAGTAGCAAGTCTGGCTTGTACGCCAAAGAACGAGCAATAGCGACACGCTGTTGTTGACCACCTGAAAGTTGGTGTGGGTAGCGGTCACCGTACTCATCTAAGTGAACCAACTCCAGCATCTCTTGAACTTTGTCTTTCTTTTGCTGCTCAGAAAGGTCTTTCAAGCCAAAGCCGACATTCTGGTTTACCGTCAGGTGCGGAAACAGGGCGTAATCTTGGAAAATCATACCAATGTTACGCTGCTCTGGTGGCAACCAATTCTCGCCATCATCAATGGTTTGACAGTTCAAACTCATTACGCCACTACTCAATGGAAGCAGGCCTGCAATCGCCTTAAGTAAGGTGGTTTTCCCGCAACCACTTGCACCAAGAAGACAAACAATTTCACCATGCTCAACTTCTAACGAGAGCGCTTCCAAGATGGTTTGCGACTCATACTTACAAGTCAGATCTTTAATTGATAATGCACAACTCATTAGTGTTTCTGCTCCAAAGAACGGTTTACGATGATCAGAGGAATTAAACCTACTAACACCAGTAATACAGCAGGCATCGCCGCCAATTCGAGGTGCTCATCTGAGGCATAGTTATAAACATAGGTCGCTAATGTTTCGAAGTTGAAAGGACGCAGCAGCAATGCCGCATTTAGCTCTTTCATTGATTCGATAAACACCAGTAAACCGGCGATCAGCGCGCCGCGTTTAATCAAAGGTAAATGAACACGACGTAACATCTGGTTGGTATTGCAACCCATGGTTTTAGAAGCCATATCCAATGAAGGAGATACTTTACTCAAGCTACTTTCAATACTGCCAATCGCCACTGCAGAAAAACGTACCACCATTGCAAAGATAAGCGCAAACATGGAACCAGAGAAAATCAGCCCCGGACGTCCCCACTCCATCACTTTGGCAATATCATTGACTAAGTGATCCATGAACAACACAGGCACCATCACACCAATCGCCAACACAGTGCCTGGAACAGCATAGCCCATCGAAGCAATACGCATGTAAGCCTGATTTTTCTTACTCGGGCTGACACGTTGATTAAAGTTCACAATCATCGCAATTATAACGCCAATAATCGCCGCGATTACTGACACATAAAGACTGTTAACAGCATACTCTCTGAATTCAGGCGTCCAACTTTGTGCAAAGTATTTGTAGGCATAGATCATCAACTGACCCAGAGGGAATAAGAACGCAACGCACACTAATCCCCAGCACCAAAACAGTGCCAACCACTTCTTCCAACCGGATAGGTCGTAACGAAAGTCTTCACGACTGCTGAATTGATTCTGGAACAGTTTCTGTTTACGACGACTGTAGCGCTCTGAACTCAACAGCAAGATCACGATAACTAGCATAATTGCCGATATTTTCGCAGCAGCCGTTAAACTTGAATAACCTAACCAGGTATCGTAAACCGCTGTCGTTAAAGTGTTGACTGCAAAGTAACTCACGGTACCAAAATCACCGATAGTTTCCATCGCAACAAGCGATAGACCTACCGCCATTGATGGGCGAACAAGTGGCAACGAGATACGACGAAAGCTTTCCCAAGGTGAGCATTTTAGCAACCGAGCGGATTGCAGTAAGGAGACGTTTTGCTCCATAAATGCGGCGCGGCACAGCAAGTAAACATAAGGATAGAGAACGAGAGACAGAACAATAATAGCACCAGATAAGGTTCTAATATCCGGGAACCAATACTCACCGGGTCCCCACCCAGTAAGATCTCGCAGTAGAACTTGAACAGGCCCAGCAAAGTCGAACCAATCGGTGAATATATACCCAACAATATAGCCTGGCATTGCTAATGGCAGGACGAGTGCCCACTGCAAAACACGCTCTCCCGGAACACGGCACATTGCCATAACCCAAGCCGACGGAATACCAAAAACTAAAGACAGGAACATGGTTCCTATGACTAAAACCACCGTATTGTAGGCATAGGTAGGCATCACTGTGGACATCAGATGAGAAAATAGCTCATCTGTTTCTCCAACAGCCGTCGTAAAAATCGCTAAGATCGGTAAGACCAGTAATACAGCAATAATGCCGCTACTGGTGTTCCATAAATAATTCTTTTCTTTCATCGCCTAACTACAACGAGGCTTAATGAAACACAAATGCATTTGCAAATACATCTCATATCCTTTTAATGGTGGGGTTATTTATACCCATATACTCTAATGACTTCAAGGTGAGATGCTAATAACTCAAGGGATCGACGGCGAGCTTTGTATCAAAAAGTGATTTTCCAAAACAAACAACCCCAAGTGACCGAAAATGGCGACTTGAGGTTGTCATTTTACTTGGGCCGAAGCCTACAGTAATAAATTAAAGATCGAACTTAACTTCGTCTAATAGTTTAATTGCTGCTGCGTGGTGGTCAGCAATTTGGTCTAGAGAAATTGTATCTGCTTTGAATTCACCCCATGAAGCAACAAGCTCAGAAGGTTTAACATCAGCTTTCACTGGGTATTCATAGTTCACTTCTGCATACATGCTTTGTGCTGTGTTACCCGATAGGAATTCCATTAGCTTAACGGCATTCTCTTCGTTTGGAGAGTATTTAGCCATTGCCATACCAGAGATATTCACGTGAGTACCCGTTGTCTCTTGGTTAGGGAAGTTAATGTAAACAGCGTCAGCCCAAGCTTTTTGCTCTTTATCATTAACCATCTTACCTAGGTAGTAGCTGTTACCAAGAGCAACATCACATAGACCTTCTTTAATCGCTTTAACTTGCGCGCGGTCGTTACCTTGAGGCTTACGTGCTAGGTTTGCTTTTACGCCTTCTAGCCATTCTTTCGTTTCAGCTTCACCTTTGTGAGCAATCATCGAAGATACTAGAGAAACATTGTATGGGTGCTTACCACTACGAGTACAGATTTTGCCTTTAAATTCAAGCTTAGTTAGATCTTCGTAAGTGAACTCTTCACCTAGACGACCAACACGGTCACGTGAAGAATAAACGCTACGTGTACGAGTTGTTAGAGCGAACCACTCGTTATCTGTATCTTGGTATTGAGCTGGGATGTTCTTTTCAAGTACATCGCTCTCTACAGATTGAACTAGACCTTGTTTAGTTAATTCAGATAGACGGCTGATATCTACAGTTAAGACAACGTCAGCTGGGCTGTATTCACCCTCTTGAGCTAACTTCTCTGCTAAACCTTTTTTAGCAAACTTAACGTTTACTTTAATACCAGTCTCTTTTGTGAACTCTTTGAACATTGGCTCAACAAGGAAAGGTTGACGGTAAGAGTATACGTTTACTTCTTCCGCAGCCATTGCTGTCGGGGCAATTACACCACACGCTAGAGCTGAAAGTGTTAGCAGTTTCTTCATTGTAAAATCCTTTATATCGAAATGATAATGTCTATCAGTTGCGTTATTATATTCATCATTAACATAATTACAATGACGACCAACAAAAAATCCGTCTACTCAGACCATTCAAACTCTCACTTTTGTAACAAACCATTTCAACTTTGTGTCTTGTCGTTCCCCTTAAACAATGAGCCTAACTTCAACGTTCGTGTTTATATATTGTGCAACCGTAAATACAACAAAGCCCCGCAACAAGAGTTGCGGGGCTTTCTTTGTCCAACCTAACCCATTCAGATTAGGCGACGACTGTTGATTATTTTACTGATACAAACTCAGGGTAAGCGCCGACACCACAATCGTGCATGTCCATACCTTCAAGTTCTTCATCTTCCGTTACTCGGATACCGATTGTTGCTTTAAGCACCGCCCATACTGCTAGGCTAGCACCGAATACCCATGCAAAGATGACTGCTGCACCCATTAGCTGAGCACCAAACGTTGCATCAGCGTTGCTTAGTGGCACAGCCATTAGACCGAAGAAACCACATACACCGTGTACAGAGATAGCACCTACTGGATCATCAATCTTAACTTTGTCTAGAGCGATGATGCTGAATACAACCAATGCACCAGATACCGAACCAATCGCTACAGCAAATAGAGGTGATGGTGATAGAGGGTCTGCAGTGATTGCTACTAGGCCAGCTAACGCGCCGTTAAGAATCATTGTTAGGTCTGCTTTACCCCAAGTTGTTTTACATACTAGTAGTGCTGCAATTGCGCCTGCTGCTGCTGCTGCGTTGGTGTTAAGGAAGATTTGACCTACTGCTGTTGCGTTCTCAAAATCCGAAACCATCAGTTGAGAACCGCCGTTGAAACCGAACCAACCGAACCAAAGGATAAATGTACCTAGCGTTGCAAGTGGCATGTTTGAACCAGGAATCGGGTAGATTTCACCGTTCTTACCGTATTTACCTTTACGAGCACCGAGTAGTAGAACACCAGCTAACGCTGCTGCTGCACCAGCCATGTGTACGATACCTGAACCTGCGAAGTCACTGAAACCCGCTTCTGATAGGAAACCACCGCCCCAAGTCCAATAACCTTCAACAGGGTAAATGAACGCTGTTAGTACTACAGAGAAGATTAGGAATGACCAAAGCTTCATACGCTCAGCAACCGCACCAGATACTACAGACATTGCTGTTGCAACGAATACTACCTGGAAGAAGAAGTCTGATTCTAGAGAGTGGTCTGCGCCTTCACCTTGTGTACCAATTAGAGTACCAAATGATGGCAACCAACCGCCTTCACCGTTGTCGACATACATGATGTTGTAACCAACCACTAAGAAAGCAGTACAAGCAATTGCGTACAAACAGATGTTCTTAGTTAAAATTTCTGTGGTGTTCTTTGAACGAACTAGGCCAGCTTCTAACATCGCGAAGCCTGCTGCCATCCACATTACCAACGCACCTGAAATGAGGAAGAAAAAAGTGTCTAGTGCGTAACGTAGTTCCGTTACTGTTGTTGTAAGTTCCATATTAAAGTCTCCAGTCCTTGTAATTCTTTAAAGTGCTTCAGCATCCATTTCACCAGTACGAATTCGTACGGCTTGGCTTAGGTCATACACAAAAATTTTGCCGTCGCCGATTTTTCCGGTGTGTGCCGCTTGGCTAATCGCTTCAACAACTCGGTCAACATTCTCAGCTTGGGTAGCAATCTCTAGCTTCACCTTTGGTAGGAAATCCACTTGGTACTCTGCACCACGATACAATTCAGTATGTCCCTTCTGACGACCAAAGCCTTTCACTTCAGAAACAGTCATACCTTCAATACCCACATCAGAGAGCGCTTCGCGTACATCGTCTAATTTGAATGGCTTAACAATGGCATTTATTAATTTCATATTCGTTCCTTAAATTCTTACTTAATCCGTTAATTCTCTTATTACAATCCAAGTAGCGTGCCAAAAAGTTAAGTGCTTGATTTTAAATAAGATGAAGATAATAAGGTCGTAATAACGAAAAAGACCGCACCAACATGGTGCAGCCTTTTCACTATCTTAATGCGCGATGCTCTTATTGCTCCAGTTTTGGGCAACGGAGCCTTCAAAGCTCTGAATGACTAACAAATAGGTCTTAGGACTAGTAACCTAAAAAATCCATCCAGCGTTCGATGAGCAGTTCGAAATCGTCGATTCCACAGCTTGCTTGGCTTTCACAGTTATAGAAGTCGAACTCACTGCCCTCTTCCATCTCTTGCTCATGCGCTAACACGTTTTCTTGAATCGTTACTTCGTCTTCATTAATCGCAAGGCTAATCTCTTTGCCAAGCAACGTCACTTCATTGCTCAAGTCCTGTCGAGATTGCTCAATCAACGCCATCACATGATCTAATTTTTGCTTATCTTTACCGATCTCTTCTTGAAGCCAACGGCCAACAATCTCATGGCCCATGCTGCATTTCACATAGTATTCACCCATTAGAGTGTTTCTAGTAAATTCAAACTCCATAACTCAACCTATACTGCATTAATACTCAAGCGATACTATTTCTGAGTATACCATTGTCTTGTCAGAAACGAGCGTATTGACGAATTTATCGTTACGATCCAACCTACACAGTCAATGAAGAGGAGGGCTCTATGCAGTTGAACGAAATGATTGCCAAACAAATTGTCGAACGAACCATGAAGATCATCCCACACTCGATTAATGTGATGGATAATAAAGGTCGCATTATTGGATCCAGTGATCCTACTCGCTTATACCAAAAACATGAAGGAGCGGTACTTGCCATCACCGAATCACGAGTCGTTAATATTGACGAAGCCACTGCCGAACACCTAAAAGGGGTTAAGCCTGGAGTTAATTTACCGATTCTATTTCAGGATAATGTCATTGGGGTGATTGGGGTTTCTGGGACACTGCAGCAAGTTCATCATTTTGGTGAGCTGGTGAAGATGACCGCTGAGCTTATTGTTGAACAAGCTGTACTTATGTCTCAAGTAGAATGGAATAAGAGGCATCGTGAAGAATTGGTATTGCAATTAATCCGAGGTAGCACGCTTAATGACATGCAACTGCAATCCATCGCACAGCGTCTGGATCTCGACCTTGCACAACCGCGGATTGCCGCCATCGTCAAGGTGTTACCGATAGGAGACACTGCGCCTTCATTGGAAAACTTACAGCAATTAGTACATTTACTTGAATATCCCGAGCGCGATAATTTAGTCGGTATCTTGTCTGTTTCACAAAACGAAGTGGTGGTACTCAAGCCTATAACCCTGATAGGGAACAGCTGGTCCAAGGATGCAGAAGCCAAGCGCGTGAAATTGCTACTCAAAAGAATAAAGAAAGAAGCTAAGTTTCAAATCAAGATTGCGCTTGGGGATTACTTTACCGGACTTTCTGGTTTAGCACGCTCATATGATACCGCTGAGCTCACTATGCGCAGTGTCGGTAACCGCCCCGGAGACATGTTTTTCTATCAAGACTATCGACTGCCGGCCATTATGAGTAGCCTGTTACAAGATCCATGGATTCGTGAGCAACTGGAGCAGTCTTACCTACATCTTCAACAACAGGACAGTAAAGGGATACTGATCAAAACTTTGAAGACATATTTAAAGCAGAACTGTGATTCAGCTCTCACCTGTAACGAACTACATATCCATCGCAATACGCTACGCTATCGAACAGACAAGATAAACCAAATAACATCATTAAATATCAACAATATAGACGATCTATTTCAACTCTACATTGCAATAAATCCATTCCACTGGTCGAGCTAAAAAATGTGCAACTGCACAATTTAAAAGGACCGATTTGAGCACTTATTTGTAGAGAATGACAAAGACTTACCAACCCTATATCTTTATATTTGCCGAAAATGACACATCGTTATCTGGGAAATAGAACATGATTGAAGTTTCAACTCTTGGCGCACTTTCAGCATTGATTGTTGCTATCGCGCTCATTCTTAAAAAAGTGCCACCCACCTACGGTATGATCATCGGTGCTTTGGTTGGCGGCGTGGTTGGCGGCGTTTCTCTCACCGAAACCGTTGAGTTAATGATAGGTGGTGCCCAAGGGATCGTCACTTCAGTGATGCGAATTCTCGCCGCTGGTGTGTTGGCCGGCGTACTAATTGAATCAGGGGCGGCTACCTCGATTGCAGAATCCATCATCAAAAAAGTAGGCGAAACTCGCGCCTTACTTGCTCTTGCCATTGCGACCATGATTTTAACCGCTGTTGGCGTTTTCGTTGATGTGGCCGTTATCACGGTTTCTCCTATTGCACTGGCTATTGCTCGCCGCGCAGACCTTTCTAAAACCGCGATCCTTTTGGCGATGGTGGGCGGCGGTAAAGCAGGTAATGTCATGTCGCCTAACCCAAATGCCATTGCGGCGGCTGATGCGTTCAATGTTCCGTTAACCTCTGTGATGGCTGCAGGCGTGATTCCGGGTCTATTTGGGCTGCTTTTCGCCTACTTCTTGGCAAAGCGCCTCGTCAATAAAGGTTCAAAAGTAGCGGAAAGTGAAGTGGTCAAAGCGGATCAAAGTTCACTGCCAAGCTTTTCTTCTTCAATCGTTGCACCGTTAGTGGCTATTGCCCTACTCGCGCTGCGACCACTCGCTGATATCAATGTTGATCCTCTAATTGCATTACCCTTGGGTGGATTGCTGGGTGCACTGGCTATGGGTCGCTTCAAACAAGCCAATAGCTTTGCGGTTTCAGGCTTGTCACGTATGGCACCGGTTGCTGTAATGCTACTGGGCACAGGAACCATTGCAGGCATCATTGCTAACTCAGGACTAAAAGCTGATCTGATTGAAGTGCTGACGATGTCTGGGCTGCCTTCTTACTTACTTGCTCCGTTTTCTGGCGCACTGATGGCACTATCAACCGCATCGACAACTGCCGGAACAGTAGTGGCATCGAATGTATTTGCCAGCACCATTCTTGAGCTAGGTGTTCCAGCTCTCGCAGGCGCAGCAATGATCCACTCTGGTGCGACAGTACTTGACCATATGCCACATGGTAGCTTCTTCCATGCCACGGGTGGTGCGGTACATATGAGTATTCATGAACGTCTAAAACTCATCCCTTATGAGTCAGCGGTCGGTCTTGTTATCGCCTTCGTCTCAGTAATGATCTTCGGTGTATTTGGTCTGTTTGTTTAAGTTTAAAGGTATCAAAATGAAAATTGTAATTGCTCCTGACTCATATAAAGAAAGCCTATCAGCAATGGGCGTTGCTCAAGCGATTGAAGATGGCTTTAAACAGCTAATACCAAACGCCGAATACGTAAAATTACCAATGGCTGATGGTGGTGAAGGCACAGTACAATCTCTGGTGGATGCGACCAATGGCTCTATCATCCAACATCCAGTGATTGGTCCATTAGGTGAAATTGTCGAAGGCTTCTACGGTATGTTCGGTGACGGTAAAACTGCCATTATTGAAATGGCGGCCGCTTCCGGCCTAGATTTAGTCTCTCCAGAACAACGTAATCCACTAAAAACCACTACCTATGGTACGGGTGAGTTGATCAAAGCCGTATTAGATAAAGGTGTTGAGCATATTATTATTGGCATTGGTGGTAGTGCGACCAATGATGGTGGCTTAGGAATGGCTCAAGCGCTAGGCATTCGTATGCTAGATGCAGAGGGTCACGAGCTGGTGTTTGGTGGTGGTGAACTGTCAAAACTGACAACCATTGATCTCACCAACCTCGACCCACGCCTACAAAACGTACGCTTAGAGGTCGCTTGTGATGTCGATAATCCATTATGCGGACCAAAAGGGGCATCACAGGTATTCGGTCCGCAAAAAGGCGCAACACCAGAAATGGTTGAGCTGTTAGATGCTAACCTTGCTCATTATGCCAGTATCATGAAAAACCAGTTAGGCGTCGATGTCATTGATCTCCCTGGTGCTGGCGCGGCAGGCGGTCTAGGCGCGGCACTTGTTGGCCTGTTAAATGCGGAGCTTCGCCCTGGTATTAACATCGTAATGGACGCCGTCAATTTAGATGAAATAGTCTCAGATGCTGATCTTGTGATTACAGGAGAGGGGCGCATTGATAGCCAAACCATTCATGGCAAAACACCGATTGGTGTCGCTCGCACAGCCAAAAAACATAAACTGCCTGTCATCGGTATTGCCGGCTGTCTAGCCAGTGATTGTGGTGTGGTTCATGAGCATGGTATCGACGCGGTATTTGCGGTAGTGAACCGTTCAGTAGACTTGCCGACAGCTTTGGCTGAAGCGGCTGAAAATATTGAACTTACTGCTCGCAATGTTGCAGCAATGTATACGATTAAGCACTAATCGAGCTCTCTGTAAGCTAAAAGCAATTTTCGCTGTATGCTAAAAGCAATTAAGGCCGCTATTCACAGCGGCCTTAATTATATTTACAACAAAATCAGACGTTACGCAGGCTCTTGGAAGATAACCGTGTCTGCTTTTTCCGTGTACTGACCCATTTTATGGAAGTTCAGGTAACGGTATGTATCAGCAGCCGTTGCATTAATCTTCTCAGCGTACTCTAAGTACTCTTCTTTCGTTGGGATGCGACCTAGAATCGCGCCAACAGCAGAAAGCTCAGCAGAAGCCAGATAAACGTTCGCGCCATTACCTAAGCGGTTCGGGAAGTTACGCGTTGACGTCGACATAACCGTCGAAGCATCAGCAACACGAGCTTGGTTACCCATACATAGTGAACAGCCAGGAGTTTCGATACGTACCCCAGCACGACCGAAGATGCCGTAGTAGCCTTCTTCTGTCAGTTGGTCTTTATCCATCTTCGTTGGCGGAGCAACCCATAGGCGAGTGTTTAGAGAACCATTGAACTCTTCAAGCATCTTACCAGCGGCACGGAAGTGGCCGATGTTGGTCATACAAGAACCGATGAACACTTCTTGAATCTCTGTGCCTTGAACGTCAGATAGAAGACGAGCATCATCTGGATCGTTTGGTGCACATAGGATTGGTTGATCGATATCAGCAAGGTCAATCTCGATAACGTGCGCGTATTCCGCATCTGAATCAGCAGATAGCAACTCAGGGTTCTCTAGCCACTCTTCCATTGCTGTAATACGACGCTCAATCGTACGAGCATCACCGTAACCTTCAGCGATCATCCACTTCAGCATCACGATGTTCGAGTTCAAGTACTCAGAGATAGACTCTTCAGAAAGCTTAACGGTACAACCTGCAGCAGAACGCTCAGCAGATGCATCAGAAAGCTCAAATGCTTGCTCAACAGATAAGTGCTCAACACCTTCAATTTCTAGTACACGACCAGAGAATTCGTTGATCTTACCGGCTTTCTCTACCGTTAGTAGGCCTTGCTTGATGCCGTAAAGAGGAATGGCATGTACTAGGTCACGTAGCGTGATACCCGGTTGCATTTCACCTTTAAAGCGAACCAAGATAGATTCAGGCATATCAAGAGGCATAACGCCTGTTGCTGCAGCAAATGCTACCAAGCCAGAACCCGCAGGGAATGAAATACCTAGAGGGAAACGAGTATGCGAGTCACCACCTGTACCTACAGTATCAGGAAGAAGCATACGGTTTAGCCATGAGTGGATAACGCCATCACCCGGACGAAGTGAAACACCCGCACGATTCATGATGAAATCAGGTAGCGTATGGTGAGTGTTTACATCAACAGGTTTCGGGTATGCCGATGTGTGACAGAAAGACTGCATTACAAGGTCTGCAGAGAAACCAAGACACGCCAGATCTTTAAGCTCATCACGAGTCATAGGACCGGTCGTATCTTGAGAACCCACTGTCGTCATTTTAGGTTCACAGTACTGACCAGCACGAACACCTTCAACGCCACATGCTTTACCAACCATCTTCTGAGCTAGCGTGTAGCCTTTATCAGATGCAGATGGATCGATTGGTTTAGCAAACAGATCCGTTTCAGCTAGACCTAGAGCGTCACGAGCACGACCCGTTAGACCACGACCGATGATCAGTGGAATACGGCCACCAGCACGCACTTCATCAAGAAGTACTTTGCTTAGCTCAAAGTTTGAAATCACAGAACCGTTCTTGTGAACAACACCTTCGTACGGGTAGATATCAATGATATCGCCCATGTTCATGTCTTGTACGTTCAGTTCAATGGGTAGTGCGCCTGAATCTTCCATTGTGTTGTAGAAGATTGGTGCAATTTTACCACCAAGACAAACACCGCCAGTACGCTTGTTTGGTACGAATGGGATATCTTCACCCATGAACCAAAGTACTGAGTTTGTTGCCGATTTACGTGAAGAACCTGTACCAACAACATCACCAACGTAAGCCAGTGGAATGCCATCTTTTTGCATTTCTTCAATTTGTTTGATTGGACCAACGCTACCCTGTTCATCAGGAGTAATGCCATCACGTTCCATCTTCAGCATCGCTTTCGCGTGTACTGGGATGTCAGGACGTGACCATGCATCAGGCGCTGGAGATAGGTCATCGGTGTTCGTTTCACCAGTGACTTTAAATACTTTTACTGTGATTTTTTCTGCTACTTTATCTTTCGCTGTAAACCATTCAGCATCAGCCCAAGATTGAAGTACTTGTTGTGCAGCAGCATTGCCAGCTTTCGCTTTCTCTTCTACGTCATAGAACGCATCGAACATCAGTAGAGTATGAGATAGCGCTTTAACAGCGATTGGAGCAAGCTCAGCATCGTCTAGTAGAGATACTAGAGATTCGATGTTGTAACCACCTTGCATGGTACCAAGCAGTTCTGCAGCTTTTGCTTTGCTTACTAGTGGCGAAGCTACTTCACCTTTAGTGATAGCCGTAAGGAAGCCAGCTTTTACGTAAGCAGCTTCATCTACACCCGGTGGAATGCGATTTTCTAGTAGGTCAAGAATGATTTCTTCTTCACCTTGAGGTGGATTCTTCAGAAGTTCAACTAGGCCAGCTACCTGCTCAGCATCTAGTGGTTTTGGAACAACTCCTTCGGCAGCACGTTCTTCGACGTGTTTACGGTAGGCTTCAAGCACGACTTTTTTCCTCTCATTGCGGTTCACTTCTTCCCTTCATAATTGTTAGTAAAATAAAGAAGTGAACATCCTTGGAAACTTGGCTCTCCATTGCCATTTTTGTCATTCAATTTGTATTGATGAGCGGCGTCATAGAGGCCAAACTGTGGGCGGTAGAATAGCAAATTTAACGTTAAATTAAAATCTTATCATTTTGACCAACATAGCAAGTTAAGACGAAAGTCCCACTATTTTTGCCTAATTACGCACTTAAATGGCGACTCTGCGCATGATTATTTGTAGGACGTACCTACAATCAGATACACCGAATCGAAATTATCTTCGGTTCGGCCATAAGCTAAAATGATCGGCCCGATTGGAGAATCAACACCCGCGAAAACAGAACCCGCGGTGTACATTGGCGCTTCATCAATACTCAAATCATTGTTCGACCAAACACCACCATGCTCAATGGATGCGCCCACGTAGAATGGTGATTTAAAAAGGCCGAAGTCATTTTCAAACCACTTATAACGATAAATAAGGCTGGTGTAAGCCAAGTTCTGACCAATCATACTATTCCTTGGAATACCTGACAGGTTTAAGAAGCCACCAAGCTCTTTGGGATCAATAGGGAAAATCGAATTTTTGCTCTCTACAATACCGTAATCCAGCTTTGCGACTAAAGTATGCTTCTCAATACTCTTTGCTGCCATGAAATTGGCCGAAAACTCATAAACCGTATCACTCTCAGACGTTAAATCCGATTCACCAAGAGAGCTGTCATTATCAAAATCATCATGAGAAACGAGGTACTCTAAATCGACAAAGTAACCCTTGGTCGGTAAGCTGAAATTATCCAAAGTATCCAGTCGGTAACCCATGAAGCCACCAATACGCTTGTAGCCACCACTGCCCAATGAAGGTAACGAAGAAACCTCAACATCCCCATCTGTATAACGAACACCAAATGTCAGCTCCTGCCACAAGGTTGGTTGATAGCCTAATGCCAATTCACCGACATATTCACTATACGTCATAGGGAGATAATCTTTCGTTACGTCCAGTGTCGGTTCTTCAATATCATCAATATCTGCGGGTAGGTTTCTGTTCTCTTTGCTGTAAACAACCGATGCCGAAGTAAACAGCTTTTGACTCGAAAAGAATGGCGAGTAAAGTTCCGCTTCAATTCGCTTGTCCGTTCCCATCTCGATATTGGTTCTTAGCTCTGCACCATGCTTATTAATATCAGTAAAGTTGGCTGAGACACCGAGCGAGTATTGGCTTGTAGTAGAGAAATCATCTTCAAGAAAGAATCGAAAGTTGAGGTAGTTTGGCCCCCAAGATTTTTCGTTCACATCGACCAGCAGTTGCTCCTCGCCATCTACCGTGTCAAATTCATAAGTCACCAACTCGAATCTATCTAGCGCATAGAGGTCTTGTACTTTAGATTCAATTTCACTGGTCTTCAGAATCTCACCTGAATCAAGGTTTAAACGGTTTTCGATCAGCTTATCGGAATAGTGGGTATTGTTATTGATAACAACTCGGTCAACGACGGTCTTATCGCCGTGTTTTAGCTGTCTGCGCGCTTTTTGTTTGTCCTCGATATAATGCTGATAATCGGCATTTGAGAGCGATAGCTTAGAAAGTTCATCAGTATGCTGCTTAGCAGCTTCATAGCCCGCGAGGAAAGCCGATGGCATTTTATCAAATTCTGTCGTCTCCATTTCCCCAACATCTGGGCGCAGGAAGACATCATCGTCTGTTAAAGTTTCAGCTTGCTCTTGGGTGCTGCGTTGAACAAGATAATTAGAGAGTTGGTCAGCTGCGGCTAGAAAATTCGTGAAATCATCTTTGCCTTTGTAGTTGGTACTGATATCCACCGCAATGACGATGTCTGCACCCATCGCTCTGGCTACGTCGACGGGCATGTTATTGGTGACACCACCATCAACCAGCATTCGACCATCGAGGTCATAAGGGGGAAGCGCGCCGGGAACTGACATACTCGCCATCATGGCATCAACAAGGTGGCCATGATCGATGACCACCTCTTCAAGTTCGATAATGTCAGTTGCGACTGAACGGTATGGGATAGCAAGATGGTCGAAAGAATCGAATGAGGATAGATTACCCGTGGTCTCACGCAGAATACGCAACATATTCTGGCCTTGCACCACCCCTTTCCTTGCTTTGATTTCGCCCCAACCTAAGCCGAGATCGGTGTTCAGTTGGTAGCGGTCTTCATATTCTTTGTCACGTACGCGGCGATCACTACGGTTAACGCGATCACGATAACCGCGATTCCAATCAACCGTATAAATAAAGCTCTCGATCTCGTCTGCGCTCATCCCTGTCGCATAAAGACCACCAACGTATGAGCCCATACTGGTACCGGTAATGTAATCAACCGGGATTTGCATCTCTTCTAGAGCTTTAAGCACACCAATGTGAGCTGCACCTTTTGCCCCACCACCAGCAAGAACGACAGCAACGGTTGGCCTTTTATGAGCTTGTTCAGCCTGCTGAGATTGATCAATCTGTGTCGCGGTGGATGCAAACAGCTGAAAACTGATCACAGTACCGACAACACCTAAGCCACTCACTAACCAACGAGAAATCATTATGTTAACTGTCCTTGTCATTCTTTCTTGTTACGACTTTACCACTGAAAAAGCTTCTTTAGCCACTGTTTTGGTTGACTTTCACAGCCCTTTTTAATGTTTCCACCCTCATCCCAAAGTGGCAGTTTAACTGCACCATCACAATCAAACTCTAAAGCCCCTTCAGAAGTTCGAGTAAAGTTAGCGGTGACAATTCCTGTCGGCCAAGGCAGTAATAACTGCTCGGGTGTTCTCTGTTTGAGATAATCGGCATAAACACGTAACGCACCACTCGAACCAGTAAGCTTAGTCGGCTTATTATCATCACGTCCTAGCCAGATGGTCGTCACTTCACGGCCATCTACGCCCACGAACCAACTGTCTCGGCTGTCATTACTAGTGCCAGTTTTACCAGCTAACCCTGCCCATGCAAACTGACCTTGTAGGAAACGGCCCGTGCCTTCCGACACGCCACGTTTCATTGCATAGGTTGTAAGCCAAGCGGCTTGCTGGTCAACGCTTTGTGATACACGAGGGATCGACTGATACAGAACCTCGCCATCGTTATCAACAACTGAGCGAAGCGCAGACAAAGGTGCTATACGCCCAGAATTGGTAATGGTTTGATACATCTGCGCAACTTGGAACGGAGTCAGTGAGAACGAACCCAAAAACATCGACGGCACTGGGCGAATCTCATTTTTATCGACCCCCAGTTTTCCAATCGTATCCGAGACACTATCAATGCCTAATTGCATGCCTAAACGAACAGTAGGTACGTTGTAAGACTTAGAAAGCGCCACATACAAAGGCACATCGCCACGGAACTTACGATCGAAGTTTCTCGGGCTCCACACGCTACCTTTACTGCCTTTCAAGCTCAGTGGCGTGTCTTTCAATGTTGTCGCCAACGTGTACTTCTGAGGCTGCTCTAGTGCGGTTAAGTAAATTGCAGGCTTGACCAAAGAACCAATTGGGCGACTCGCGTTCAAGGCACGGTTAAAGCCATCGTAGCCAGTACGCTTACCACCGACCATCGCCCGGATTTCACCGGTATTTCTATCCACGGCAATAGCTGCTGCTTCCAGCTTATTACCTGCGGTTTTCGATAAATCAGGCACCTTACGAGCAATCGACTTCTCTAACTTGTCTTGAGATACCGGATCCAGAGAGGTAAAGACTCGAATCCCTTTTTTCGCCTCAAATCGATCGCCGACATACTTCTTAAGCTCAATGTTTACTTGTTGGAAATAAGCGGGCTGACGGCTAGCAATGCGTGGGTTGTCTTGAATATCCAAATCACGACTCGCCGCCTCTTCGTATTGTCGCGGAGTTAAGATGTCTTGTTGCATCAATAAGCGAAGAACCAGATCGCGTCGAGTCTTAGCACGCTCAGGATAGCGAACCGGATTGTAATACGACGGTCCTTTCACCATACCCACCAGCAGTGCTAGCTGATCGATGCGCAGCTCTTGAATAGGTTGACCAAAATACAAACGAGACGCTAAACCGAAGCCATGAATCGCTTGCCCACCATTCTGTCCAAGATAAACCTCATTTAAGTAAGCCTCTAGGATACGGTCTTTGCTGTAACGATGGTCTAAGATAAGTGCAATGTAGGCTTCACGAACCTTACGCCACAATGTACGTTCACTGGACAGGAACAGGTTTTTTGCCAACTGTTGTGTCAGCGTACTACCACCTTGTACCGTTCGCCCAGCTTTGACGTTAACGACCATTGCACGAGCGATGGCCAGTGGCGACACACCATCGTGTTGATAGAAGTTTCGGTCTTCGGTTGCCAGTAAGGCATCAACCATCACTTCTGGGAACTGATTGCGTTTTAAGAACAGGCGCTGCTCATCGTTACTTTTCTCAAGCATGCCAAGCATTTTCGGTTCAACACGCAGGTAGCCCATGTCGCCTTTCTTCTCCAGCGACTGAATGCGAGTTAATTCGTTACCATTGAAGTGCAGCATCACATGACGATCCGCTTCCGGTCCATCAACAAACTCGAACGGACGACGAATCATTTCAATCTTGGTCGAAGAAGAAGAGTATTCGCCTGGGTGACGAGGCGCGTTCACCTTACGGTAATTAAGTACATCGAGCTCATTCTTAACCTGAACCAAACTCACCGGAGTTCCCGGAGACAGGTCTAGCACTCGCGCATAAACCACGGTTGGCAAATCAAACAGCTGACCTTCAAAGCGCTGTTTGACCACAGAATCAAGATAAATACCGACGAACAACAGCAATGCCGCAAGCGCTAAGCCCGCTTTCCAAGAAATGCCCCATAGGATCTTCAACCAACCTCTTTTGCCAGATTTCTTAGCCTTAGGTTTGGTCTTTTTCGCAGCCGCTCTTGGTTTTCTTGGCTTGGCTTTGGTCGCTGGTGACTTCTTTGCTGGCGCTTTTTTAGGTGGTGCCTTTTTTGGCGTTAACATTTTGGTCATCATCGATTCAACTGTCGTTTGGTTTTAGTGGTTGCTACATGGTTAGCAGGGTCATCCGGCCAAGGATGTTTTGGGTAACGGCCCTTCATCTCTTTTTGTACTTCTTTGTACGCGCCAGCCCAAAAGCCAGCTAAATCTTGAGTAATTTGTAGTGGTCGCTGTGCTGGAGAAAGGAGCTCAAGCACTACTTTTTTACGCCCTTGCGCGATCAATGGCGAGTCTTGTTCGCCAAAGACTTCCTGCATTCGCACTGAGATCACTGGTTCAGATTGATATTGATAACGAATGGCCTTCTTGCTGCCTGTTGGCATCAGATAGTGCGTTGGCAACCATTGGTCGATTTCTTGATTCAAAGGCCAACCAAGATAAGCCGACAATGCTTGCTCAATCGAAACACTAGCCAGCCCTTTTGCCGACTTAATGCCATTCAGATAGGGAGATAGCCACTCATCAAGGTGTTCAATCAAACTCGCATCGTCCATCGCTGGCCAATCATGCTCAGGCATCCAAAGTGCTGCACAGCGCACACGCTTAACCAACTGCTTAGCCGAAGCTGTCCAATTTAAGCGATCCAGCCCGCATCGAGCGACATAATTGAGCAGCGCTTGGCTCGCCTGATTCGCATCGGGATCAGGTAAAGCTTTGGTGCTGATAATCAACTTGCCCAGAGACACTCGCTGCTCGGCAACTAAACGGCCACGTTTCTCATCCCAATCGGCGTAATCGGAACGCACAAACAGTTTTGGAAATTCAGCTTCTAACTGTGCGATATCAACCGCGGTGGCTAAGAAAATCTGACTGGCTCGCCCTGTGCTGCGCATCAAATCAATCACTACGATATAGTTATTGTTCGCCAGTGGATCATCATCACGAACCTCAGCACCGTGGCCATTCGCCAAAAGGAAAGCACTGCTGGTCGCGCTTCTCACTTGTGCAATCCGGTCTGGGAAGGCAAAACAAAGCACTAATGGTAGCAATGATTCGTCAGCTTGTGACAAATCTAAGTGATGATTGAGTTTGCTCGCGAGACTTTTCGCTCGCTGCATCACAACGCTATTTTTGGAATGTTTTCTTTGCTTAAGTCGATGCAAAGAGTGTTGAATATCCGTCACATTGCGCTCCGGCTCTTCCAGCAAAGCAGCAGCAACAATCGCGACATTCAACAGAGCAGGACTACCTTGCTGCGCTTTAACCAACATGCTGGCAATACGAGGCTCTAGACCTAAACGTTGGACCTGTTTTCCTAATGCCGTAAATTGACCATTATCGTCTAACAATTCAAGAGTCTGTAAGAGTTGCTTGGCTTGCCCGATAGAAGCTTTGGGTGGAACGTCTAACCATTGCAGTTCATCAGCACTCGCAGCGCCCCATTGCGTCAATTCAGACACCAGCGAAGACAAATCAGAATGAAGAATTTCAGGTTCTGGTATAGCTGGTTGCTGCATCAGCTGCGTTTCGCTGTACAAACGAACGCACAAGCCCTCTTCAATTCGTCCCGCACGACCTGCTCGTTGTTCAGCAGAAGATTGCGAGATCTTAACTTGCTCAAGCTTAGTAATACCGGTTTTCAGATCGAACTTCGCCACACGTTCAAGCCCGGAATCAACCACCAATCGAATGCCTTCAATCGTCAAAGAAGTCTCAGCAATATTGGTCGCTAACACCACCTTTCGACGCCCTTTCTCTGATGGCGCGAGCGCTTTCTGCTGTTGAGAAAAGCTGAGTTGCCCATACAGAGGACACACATCGATATCATTGGCGAATTGTTCTAGTTGAGATTCCACCTGTTTAATCGCAGAAACGCCCGGTAAAAAGGCCAGAAGTGAGCCTAACTCTTTCTCCATCAGCGAACGAATCACGTTAGCCATTTTAGGGGCTAGATATTCATTTGCACTAAGAGGCTGATAACGGAAATCGACCGGAAAGGTGCGACCTTGTGATTCAACGTATTTGGCATCCGGTAGCAAAGTTTGTAGCGCTTGTTGATCTAAGGTTGCCGACATCACAACCACTTTTAGATCGTCACGCAGCGCGTCTTGGATCTCTAAGCTAAACGCCAATGCGGTATCTGCGTGAATGCTGCGCTCATGAAATTCATCAAAGATCACCATATCAACCCCTGTCAATTCAGGGTCGGTTTGGATCATTCTTGTCATGATCCCTTCAGTAACAATCTCTAAGCGAGTCGTACTGCTGCTTTTAGATTCACCACGAACTCTAAAGCCAATGCTCTCTCCCACCTTTTCTCCCAATTGGCTCGCTAAGTAAGTAGCAATATTCCTTGCAGCCAAACGCCTCGGTTCAAGCATGATGATTTTGCCTTGAACGGCGTTGGTCTTAACTAACTGTAAAGGGAAGAATGTTGACTTACCCGCACCGGGAGCGGCCTTTAGAATAAGTTGAGTGTGTGTTTCTACGCCAGCGAGCAGATCTGGCATCACAGCTTCTATGGGCAGTTGTGGCAATGGGAGAACCTTGTGGTGTAATGTTGGCAACATTGTACATAAAAACCTACCTGTCTAAATAAGTAATATGCACTTCAATCCGCCATTAGAGCCTGCGACTCTTATTAAACGCTATAAACGTTTCCTCACTGACATCCAACTTCCTGACGGTAGCGAGCGTACTATTCACTGCGCTAACACTGGAGCGATGACAGGATGTGCGACTCCTGGCAATACGGTGTGGTACTCAACCTCCGATAATGCAAAGAGAAAGTACCCAAACAGCTGGGAGATCTCAGAAACAGACAAAGGTCATCGTATTTGTGTAAATACTGCGCGGGCAAACCAGCTAGCAGTGGAAGCAATTGAAAATGGGACTATAGTTGAACTCTTAGGTTATAACGCGTTACGAACCGAAGTGAAATATGGCAGTGAGAATAGTCGCATTGATATTCTGCTTGAAGATAACGAAAAGCCGCCTTGCTATATCGAAGTGAAAAGCGTCACTTTGCTCGACGAGCTAGAAACGTCAACTAAAGGGCAAGGTTTTTTCCCTGATGCGGTCACAACCAGAGGCCAAAAACATCTGCGTGAACTCACAGAAATGGTCGAATCTGGAAATAGAGCCGTACTTTTATTCACTGTTTTACATTCAGGTATTGAAAAAGTGTCTGCGGCACACCATATAGACGCCAAATATTCGTTATTACTAAAACAAGCACAAGACGCTGGAGTTCAAGTGCTTTGCTATAAAGCAGAGCTCAGCAGTACTCAAATACAACTAAAACAAGCTGTTGAATTTATCAATAGCTAGGCAAAGATGCTGAACTAATCACATTGATTGCAAGTTTGAATAAGAGTATTTGCCACCATTCGTTCTTTCTGCTATAGATACCCGCCTTAAAATTAGCTGCTTTGCAGTTGACTAGGTGTAAATAGGAGATGCTGTATGCCAGAATCTAAGAAAAAAGCGCTAGGCATCCTAGCCATCGCAGGTGTTGAACCGTACCAAGAGAAGCCAGGTGAAGAGTACATGTCACCTGAGCAAACGGAACATTTTACAAAAATTTTATCAGCTTGGCGCAACCAGCTCAGGGAAGAAGTTGATCGTACTGTGCACCACATGCAGGACGAAGCAGCGAATTTCCCAGACCCAGTTGACCGTGCTTCTCAAGAAGAAGAATTCAGCCTAGAGTTACGTAACCGTGACCGTGAGCGTCGTCTTATCAAAAAAATTGAGAAGACATTAGACAAGATCGAAGAAGACGATTTCGGCTTCTGTGATTCTTGCGGTATCGAGATTGGCATTCGTCGCCTTGAAGCTCGTCCAACTGCTGATCTTTGTATTGACTGTAAAACACTTGCAGAGATCAAAGAAAAACAGATGCAAGGTTAATTCTTGCAGATGTAAAGAAAGGGAGCCTTGGCTCCCTTTTTTGTTTGTTATCCAAGCGAAGTATTTCACACGCTTGATAGTAAATAGCAGCTTTAAGCCTTAGTTCTAGGCATTAAAGCTCTTGTCAAACGTCTTAAGAATCGGCTACTGCGGTACCATTTAGATTAGGTTGTTCACTCATGAATTATATCGGGCGCTTTGCACCATCACCGTCAGGTCCTCTTCATTTTGGCTCACTTGTTGCTGCTCTTGGTAGCTACTTTCAAGCGAAATCTAACCAAGGAAAATGGTTAGTTCGTATGGAAGACCTCGACCCACCAAGAGAAATGGCCGGCGCTGCAGACCTCATTCTTAAGACGCTTGAGGCTTACCATCTATTTTGGGATGGTGAAGTCGTCTATCAAAGCCAACGTCATGACTTGTATCAAGCTCAAATCGATCAATGGGTTGCTGACAATCAAGCCTACTACTGCCAATGCACCCGCAAGCAGATAAAGGCTTTGGGCGGCTTTTACAATGGTCACTGTCGAGATGTAGGCCTAATCGATTCAGGTGAACAGGCGGTGCGCTTGTGCATGGACTTTCCAGTGGAGTCCTTTGATGATGTTCGCCACGGCACCATTCAAACCCCTAAAGCACTAGCTGAAGAAGATTTTATTATTAAACGCAGAGATGGATTGTTTGCCTATAACTTGGCCGTTGTTCTTGATGACATCGACCAAGGAGTAACAGAAGTCGTAAGAGGCGCAGACCTGATAGAACCAACAGGTCGACAAATCAGTTTGTATAAGACGCTCAAGCAAAAAACAGTGAGCTACTTGCACTTACCATTGGCAACCGATGGCTTGGGGAATAAACTGTCAAAACAGAACCATGCCACCGCGATAGATCTAGACAACCCAAAACCAACGTTACTCAACGCGATGCGATTCTTAGGTTTTGATATCCCGACGGCCCTTTATGAGGCTTCAATGGATGAGATTTTATTGTGGGGCTGCCAACAATGGAACGTCAGTCAGTTACCTGATAGTTTACAAAAAGAGCACTGTAATTAGCTCGAAACTCACGGCAAATAGCAAAAACGACACATAAAAATGCCATAACCAACCACTGTGGTTAAGCAGACGATGTTCTCAAATGGCTCGCGCTAAGCTATTATTAGCCGCAATTAAACTCTGCACTACCACTTTGGACTAAGAGAAAAACAAAGTTGGCGATACCTACTTTGTTCTAAACTAATGAATACAAACGACAATACCCCAAGCGAACAACGCGGATTCCACGAATTAGCTCTGAATATTTATACTCGTCAAGAGCACAATATTTCACGCAAGCAGATCAGCGACAACGCACTAAAAGTGCTATATCGCCTGAATGGTGCGGGTTTTGACGCATTTCTAGTCGGTGGTGGTGTGCGCGATATCTTATTAGGCTCTCAGCCAAAAGATTTTGATATTGCGACCAACGCAACGCCAGAGCAAATCAAACACCTCTTCAGAAACTGTCGTCTTATCGGTCGCCGTTTCCGCTTGGCACATATCATGTTTGGTCGCGACATCATTGAAGTGGCAACTTTCCGTGGTCACCACCAAGAACCATCGAAGAACGTTTCTGCACAATCGAAAGAAGGCATGCTACTTCGCGATAACGTGTACGGCAGTGTTGATGAAGATGCAGAGCGTCGTGATTTCACAATCAACGCGATGTACTACAACATTGCAGACTACAGCATCCACGATTACGCGGGTGGTGTAGAAGATTTAGAAGATAAACTGATCCGCCTGATTGGCGATCCAGAAACGCGTTACCGCGAAGACCCAGTACGTATGCTACGTGCAATGCGCTTCGCCGCTAAACTGGATTTCGACATCGAAGAAGACACGGCTGACCCGATTGAAGAGTTAGCTCACCTTCTAAGAGATATCCCAGCAGCGCGCCTTTACGAAGAGTCTCTGAAATTACTGCAATCAGGTCACGGTTTAGAAACCTACCACTTGATGCGCGAGTACAATCTATTCCAACAGATGTTCCCAACGGTAGCGGAGCACTTCACCGAAGATTACGACTCACACACAGAGCAGATGCTTGATTTGGTTCTCGATTCAACCGACCTTCGCATCGAAGATGGTAAGCGAGTAAACCCAGCATTCATGTTCGCAGCGATGCTTTGGTACCCAATGAACAAGCTGGCAGACAAACTTGTCGCTGAACAGGGTATGGCACACTACGATGCGATCATGGAAGCGAGTAACATCATTCTAGATCAGCAAGTAAAGTCTATTGCGATTCCTCGTCGTCACACAGCAACCATTCGCGAAGTTTGGCAACTGCAACTTCGACTGCCTCGTCGCAACGGTAAACGCGCTGTTCGTCTAATGGAATTAAACAAATTCCGTGCAGGCTACGATTTCCTAGAAATGCGTGGTGAGATTGAAGGTGGCGAAACCAAAGAGTTAGCAAAATGGTGGGAGCGTTATCAGACTGCGGGTCGCAACATGCGTCAAGCAATGGCTAACGACGTTGCAGCACCATCAAAGTCAGGCCATCGTCGCCGTAAGACTTACCGAAACAAAAAGAGTAAGCAATCCGAATGATAACTGCTTACATTGCGGTCGGCAGCAACCTTGCCGACCCAGTTAGCCAAGCAAATTTGGCTATCGAAACGCTAAAAAGCCTACCGCGATCAACGTTTATTGCGACCTCTCAGCTATATAGTAGCACCCCAATGGGACCGCAAAATCAACCAGACTACATCAACGCGGTAGTCGCTATCCAAACCGAATTAACGCCAATTGAACTGCTTGATTGCACTCAAAAGATCGAACTAGAGCAAGGGCGCGTCCGTAAAGACGAACGTTGGGGACCAAGAACCTTGGATCTCGACATTGTGCTATACGGCAATGAGGTGATCGATTCAGAGCGCTTAATCGTTCCTCATTATGGAATGAAAGAACGAGAGTTTGTACTCTACCCGCTTGCTGAAATCGCACCAAGTTTACAACTCCCTGATGGGACTGAGCTGACAGAACTACTGAAAATAGTAGATAAGAACGGGCTCAATGTTTGGCAACAATAGCCAAGCGCATTAAGGAAAACCAATGAAAAAAGTAACCATTAACGACCTGATCAAATGCAAACGTGAAGGCCGTAAATTCGCGACTTCGACAGCTTATGATGCGAGCTTTGCTCAATTATTCGAAAGCCAAGAAATGCCAGTTCTGCTTGTCGGTGATTCACTGGGTATGGTTTTACAAGGCCATAACGATACATTACCAGTAACTGTTGAAGACATTGCTTACCATACTCGCTCAGTGCGTGCTGGTAGCCCGAACTGTCTTCTTATGGCTGACATGCCTTTCATGAGCTACGCAACGCCAGAACAAGCTTGTGAGAGCGCAGCTACCTTGATGCGTGCTGGCGCGAACATGGTAAAAATCGAAGGCGGAAGCTGGTTGGTTGATACTGTGAAAATGCTAACAGAACGCGCAGTACCAGTATGTGCGCACTTAGGCTTAACGCCTCAATCTGTGAACATCTTTGGTGGTTACAAGATTCAAGGTCGTGACGACGAGCAAGCCGACAAAATGGTTGCTGACGCGTTAGCACTGCAAAACGCAGGCGCTCAAATCGTTCTACTTGAATGTGTGCCAGCTTCATTGGCAAAACGAATTACAGAAGCTTGTGACGTACCGGTTATCGGTATCGGCGCAGGTAATGTTACCGATGGTCAGATCTTGGTTATGCATGACATGTTCGGTATTTCTGCGAACTACATGCCGAAGTTCTCTAAGAACTTCCTAGCAGAAACAGGTGATATGCGTAAGGCAGTAGCTCTATACAAAGAAGAAGTAGAGAGCGCGCGCTTCCCTGATGAAGCTCATACAATCGCTTAGGAGTAAGTATGCAAACTTTTGCTGAAATAGCAGCTCTTCGTGAGCAGATTAAACAGTTTAAGCGTGATGGACGTACGGTTGCTTTTGTACCGACAATGGGAAACCTGCATGAAGGCCACCTGACTCTGGTAAAGAAAGCTCGTGAACTGGCCGACATCGTTGTGGTAAGCATCTTTGTAAACCCAATGCAGTTTGACCGTGCAGACGACCTAAACAACTACCCTCGAACGTTAGAAGCAGATTTAAGCAAACTAACAGGTGAAGGGGTTGAGCTAGTATTTACACCAACGCCAGAGGTGATGTACCCAGATGGATTAGACAAGCAGACGTTTGTTGAGGTCCCTGGCATATCTCACATGCTTGAAGGTGCCTCTCGTCCAGGTCACTTCCGTGGTGTATCAACCATTGTCACTAAACTGTTTAATATCGTTCAGCCAGACTTTGCATGCTTCGGCGAGAAAGACTTTCAGCAACTTGCTGTTATTCGCCAGATGACCACTGATTTAGCATTAGACATTGAAGTTGTCGGCGTTGCGACCGTTCGTGAAATGGATGGTTTGGCAATGAGCTCTCGCAATAGCAACCTAACGATTGACGAGCGCCAACGAGCGCCCGTTTTAGCGCGTACTATGCGCTGGATCAGCAGCGCTATTCGTGGTGGTCGCGATGATTACGCATCAGTGATTGAAGATGCTACTGACCAGCTACGCGCTGCAGATCTTCAACCTGACGAAATCTTCATTTGTGATGCTAAAACTCTGCAAGCGATCACTTCAGAATCAACTCAAGCAGTAATTCTAATGTCGGCTTTCCTAGGTAAGACGCGTCTTATCGATAACCAAGTTCTCGATTTGGTAACGGAAACCAAAGAAGAAGTGAAAGAAGAAACGACTGAATAGTCGGCTTCTGCTCTTAACGCAAATCGAGTAGGAGGAGGCCTCACGGCCTCCGTCCTCTCACACCACCGTACAAGCG